>NZ_JBTLMO010000058.1:0-46759 GCF_054462255.1 Streptomyces sp. SD15
TCGGCAACCGACGACAACGCCGCAGATCGGCGTGCCGGACCCCGCGTCTCCGGCATGATCCGCCGGACAGGCCCTAGGGGATTCCCCCTCGATCCGCGCGCCCCTCACGGTGTTCCGCGAGATGGACATCACCAGGCCGACCGCACGGTCGGCCTGGCTCCGCACGTGGGCCGAGCGACACCGACCGGTCCCGGGTCGCCGCCCGCGAAAACGGAGCGACACCGCGCCTGCGACCCGGCCACACTCCCGTACATGACCTTGCCCCAGCAGTTCGCCCTGCCGTCTGCGGAGTACCTGGCATGGTGCCGGGAGTCGCCCCCCAACTGCCCGGTCTGCGCGTCGTCGCATGGGTCGACCGACCCGGGCCACCGCCGACCGTGACGAACCACATACCGCCTGAGTAGCCGACTGGTAGCGCACTGTCAGTCCTTGCCCCTAGGCTTACGCGCATGTCCCCCGATTTCACTCACTCTGGTTCCGTGCGGTCTGCCGCCGCGTTAAACGAGCAGATCCGCGCCCTGTGGATCCGCGCGGGCGGTTCCCTGTCCGCTCAGGAGCGTGCGGAGTACGAGCTGCTGGTCGTGAAGTGGGCGGAAGCGATACGCGGAGAGGTCATCGAGGCGGCGTGAGGTCCAGGGAGTGACGGTCACCCGGGACCGACGTCCCGCGAGTTGACGCTCACCGTCCCCCGGAAACCCGCAGCACCGCCCCCGTCGTGTACGACGCGTCGGGCGACATCAACCAGGCGATGGCGGCGGCGACTTCCTCGGCCTGCCCGACGCGGCGCAGTGGAATCGAGGACGCGGCGCGTTCGGCGCGAGCCGGGTCGCCCATGGCCGCGTGCATCTCGGTGTCGATCATGCCGGGCGCGACGGCGTTGACGCGGATGCCGTCCGGGCCGAGTTCCTTGGCAAGGCCCATCGTCAGGGCGTCGACGGCCGCCTTCGTGGCCGCGTAGTGGACGAACTCCCCCGGGCTGCCGAGCGTGGCCGCCGCCGAGGACACATTGACGATGATGCCGCTCCCCCACGCCGCCATGGACCGGGCGGCGCGGCGCGAACACAGCAGTGTCCCCAGGAGGTTGACCTCGACCACCCGTCGCAGCTCGGCGGGGTCGGTGTCCGCGAGTCTGCCGAGCGGTCCGGTCACCCCGGCGTTGTTCACCAGTCCGGTCACCGGCCCGAGCCGCTCCGCCGCCGTGTCGAAGAGCCGCTCGACGTCGTCCTCGTCGGAGGTGTCCACCCGCACCGTGACACAGCGCGCCCCCGCCGCGCGCACGGCGGCCGCGGCCCGCTCCGCCGCCGCGCCGTCGCTCACGTACCCCACCACCACGTCGTGTCCGTCCGCCGCGAGCCGCGCACAGGTCGCGGCACCGATCCCCCGGCTACCACCCGTGACGACCGTGACATGACGTGTCATACGTGCCTCCTCATGGCGAACCTGATCCGCACCAAGCCCGCATGCGATCACCCTACGATCGCAGCCGCGCCAGCACGTCCTCATCGAGAGCGTAGGGCCGCTCCTCGGGCAACAGCCCAGCCGCGCGGTCGAGTTCCCCCGCGCGCACGAGGGCGTGGACCTCCGTCGCGAGCGGCGTCACGTCGTCGATGCGCACGATCCAATCGTCCGCGTACCGGGCCGCCGCCTCACCCCCGAGTCCCAGTTGGAGAGAGCGGTACGGCAGCGCATTCAGCCGCAGATCACGCTCGGGATCCCACTGGACCCGCGCCGCCGCCTGCCTCAACTGCCGCTTCCAGGAGGCCTGGTCCTCGTGCAGCTCGGGCACATAGTGCGAGAGACAGGAGTTGCGCAGCGCCCAGACGAAGCCCTCGCGACCGATCTCGACGGCCAGAACCGTCTCCTGCCCCTCCTTCGTACCCCAGCCGCAGCGATACATCATCCACAGGAACGACGGCTTGATCCATGTCATCCGGTCGCGCTTCCAGGCGGACGGAAAACAGTTGTCGCGCGCCGCGGCAAGGCCGATCTCCGGGCGATACGCCTGGTAGACGGTGACCGTGGAAGGCGTGTGGCGGGCCCGGATGCGGAACTTGGGCTCTGCTGGGAGGGATTGATCGTTCACGGCCAACAGGATCCGCCGGCGGAGCACGCCAGGGCCACCGAATATCGCTGCACGGCTCTCGATATCGCTGCACGCCCCTTGGCTGCGCACGCTCCGTGGCCAACACTGAGCCGATGACGCAGCGTGTGGAGCTCGCGACCGTGATGGACCGGTTCGCCGTGGACGGACTCGTCACCGAGTACGCGGTGGCGGTCGACGACGGCGACTGGGAGGCGTACCGGAGGCTGTTCGCGCCGGACGGACGCGCCGACTACCGCTCGGCCGGCGGCATCGAGGGGGACGCCGACCAGGTCGCGGAATGGCTGGCCCAGAGCATGCGGCTGTTCCCCATGCGCCAGCATCTGATCGTGAACCGGCGGGTGCGGTTCGGGGTGCTGGACCAGGACACGGGCGACACGGCCCGGGTCCAGGCGGACTACATCAATCCGATGCGGTTGGCGGGACCCGAAAGCGGATCCACCGCCCCCGACTTCCTGTGCGGCGGCCGGTACGCCTTCGGACTGGTGCGTACGGACCTGGGCTGGCGGCTGCGTGAGGTGGTCGTCCAGGAGAAGTGGCGCCGCACTCCCCAGACAGGCCAGGAACCGGCGGCCCCCTGAGCAGACGCTCTTGTCGGAGATCGTCCCCGACGCGCACACTGGAGGCACGCACCGGGGAGGGAGGCGCTGTATGAAGATGCCCGATCGCCTTCTCACCTCCCCTTGGCAGCGTGGAATCGTCGCCGCGCTGGCGGGCTCACTGCCGGTCTTCGCCTTCCCCTCCCCGTCGTGGTGGTGGTTCGCGTATGTCGCCCTCGTGCCCTGGATACTGCTGGTCCGCTCGGCCCCGACGGGGAGGCGGGCCGCGTACGACGGCTGGCTCGGCGGACTGGGTTTCATGCTGGCCGTGCACCACTGGCTGCTGCCGAACCTGCATGTGTTCACGATCGTGATAGCGGCGCTGCTCGGTGTGCTGTGGGCGCCCTGGGGCTGGCTCGTACGACGGTTCCTCGCGGGCGTGCCATCGGCGGGGCGGGTCGGGGCCGCGCTCGTCGTGCTGCCCTCGGGGTGGCTGATGGTCGAACTCATCCGGTCCTGGCAGGGCTTGGGCGGGCCCTGGGGTCTGCTCGGGTCGAGCCAGTGGCAGCTGGAGCCCGCACTGCGGCTCGCCTCGGTCGGCGGGGTGTGGCTGCTGAGCTTCCTGGTGGTGGCGGTCAATGTCGCGGTCGCCGTGCTGGTCTCGGTGCGACAGTCCCGTATACCCGCCCTCGCCGGACTGGTCGCCGCGGCCGCCGCGACCTCGGCGGCCTGGATGTGGTCGCCCCGCCCGGACGGGGAGGGCCGCGTCCGGATCGCCGTCGTCCAGCCCGGTGTCGTCGGTGGCACGGACAGCGGCGAGCAGCGCTTCACCCGCGAGGAGGCGCTCACCCGCACCCTCGCCGGACAGGACGTCGACCTGATCGTCTGGGGCGAGAGCAGTGTCGGTTTCGACCTGGCCGACCGCCCCGACCTGTCGGACCGGATCGCCGCGCTGTCCCGCCTGACCGGCGTCGACATCCTGGTGAACGTCGACGCACGCCGCTCCGACCAGCCCGGAATCTACAAGAGTTCCATCCTCGTGGGACCGCAGGGGCCGACCGGCGACCGCTACGACAAGATGCGGCTCGTCCCCTTCGGTGAGTACATACCCGCGCGTTCCCTTCTCGGCTGGGCGACCTCGGTGGGCGAGGCGGCGGGCGAGGACCGCAGGCGCGGCACCGAGCAGGTGGTGATGAATGCCGGGCACGGGTTGCGGGTCGGCCCGATGGTCTGCTTCGAGTCGGCGTTTCCCGACATGAGCCGTCATCTCGCCCAGGACGGTGCCAAGGTGCTGATCGCGCAGTCCTCGACGTCCACCTTCCAGCACAGCTGGGCGCCGGAGCAGCACGCCTCGCTCGCCGCACTGCGGGCCGCCGAGACCGGCCGCCCGATGGTGCACGCGACACTGACCGGCGTCTCCGCCGTCTACGGCCCCGGTGGCGAGCGCGTCGGCTCCTGGCTCGGCACCGATGAGAGCGGGGCGGCGGTGTACGACGTACCGCTGGCCGGCGGTGTCACGCCGTACGTCCGGTTCGGGGACTGGCCGGTGCACGCGGCGCTGCTGGTACTGGCGGCCTTGTGCGCGACGGAGGGCGTCCGGGCGCTCAGGCTACGGCGGACTGCTCCTGAACCGCTCGTACCACCTGCTCGCACAGTTCGTGAGTCGCCAGCGCGTCACGGGCACTGAGCACCTTGCCCGCGCGTACGGCGTCGAGGAAAGCGACCACGCCCTGCTCGATGCCGCGCTGCCGGGCCACCGGCACCCAGTCCCCGCGCCGCCGCACGGTGGGCTGCCCCTTGTGGTCGATCACCTCGGCGAGATTGAGCACCTGACGCTTGGTGTCCTGCCCCGACACTTCGAGGATCTCCTCCGCCGAACCGCTGAGCCGGTTCATCACACCGAGCGCGGTGAAGCCGTCTCCGGCGAGCTGGAGCACGACGTGGTGCAGCAGCCCGTCCTCGGCGCGGGCCCGCACGGTCACGTCGTCGATCGGCCCCGGCACCAGGAACCGCAGCGTGTCCACGACGTGGATGAAGTCGTCGAGGATCATCGTGCGCGTCTCCTCGGGCAGCCCTATGCGGTTCTTCTGCATCAGGATCAGCTCGCGCGGGTGGTCGGCGCACTGCGCGTACCCGGGCGCGTAACGCCGGTTGAAGCCGACGGCGAGACTGACGTTCCGTTCCTCCGCGAGCCGCACCAGGCGCTCCGAGTCGGCCAGCTCGTAGGCGAGCGGCTTGTCGACGAACGTCGGTACGCCCGCCTCCAGGAGCCGCGTGACGATCTCCGGGTGCGCGACGGTGGCCGCGTGCACGAACGCCGCGTCGAGATCCTGCGCCAGCAGCTCCGAGAGGTCGGCGTGTCGCTGTGTCACCGGCAGGTGGAGGCCGTCGCCGACCCGAGCAAGCGTCGCGGGCGTCCGCGTCTGCAGATGCAGCTCGACCCCCGACTGGACGGCGAGCACCGGCAGATACGCCTTCTGCGCGATGTCGCCGAGTCCGATGCAGCCGACCTTCACAGGGGTCTCCTCAAAGGGGTGTGGGCGGGGTTTTTGACCTCGTCGGAAGCATACGACCGCGACAGCGGCCGCCAGTCTGCGATGCCGTCGAAACTTCGCGGGAACGGCGCGGGTGTGCCTTGGACGGCGCGGCGATCACGCGGTCGCGTACGGCGCTGCCGACGCGGTTGCTCACCATGGTGAACCGGGCGCACGGCCTTCCGGGCGATCGCGGTCATACGGAGATCGCGATCGTGCGGGGCTTGCGGTCCTACGAGGCTTGCGGTCATAAGGAGATCGCGGTCCTACGAGGCTTGCGGTCCGCCGTGCAGGTGGCGAGGCCGGGCAGCTCCGGGTCAGCCTGCGGGCGGCGGCGCCCACCGGAGGAGCGGAAGGATCACCCGTGCGGGGCATCCTGCGCCTACCCGCTCCCCAAAGTGGGCCGCAGGCGCCAGAGTTGCGCGGGTGCATCGAACGACAACGACCGCAACGCTCCTGGTCACCGTGGCGGCCACCGCCCTCGCCGGCTGTGTGACCGTCCAGCGACCGCCCGTTTCCAGCCGACCGCCCGCACCGGCCCTCCCGTCGGCACCGCGTCCGGACGGCAACGCCGAGCCACAGGTCGTGCAGGCGCCGGCGCGGGAGGCGCTGGCACTGATCGAGCCGTCCCGCAAGCCGTCGCCGAGCGCTTCGAAGCCGAGCCACGCGGCTCCCCCGGCCCCCGCCGCTCCGCAGGCGCCCCCGCCGAGACGCCCACACACCGCTCCACAGCCCCAGCCGGACCGGCCCGCACCCCGCACCGTCACCCCGCCCGCCACGCCGGAGCTGCCGAAGACTCCTGACCTGTGTGCCCTCGGCAGGAAGTACGGGGGCTGGAAGGCGGACAGCCCCGAGTCGGTCATCTGCAAGGAGACCTACGGCCGCTGACGGGTCCGGTACGCGTCACGACGCACCCCCGACCCCGGCAGGGCGCCTTTCGTCGACTCCTCGGCCTGCGTCAGCGCCGGGGCCGACGTCCGCCTGCTGGCGCGGAACTCCTCACGGCAGGCGGTCCGAGACCCTCGTCGGCGGCGCGGCGAGCGGCGGCCCGACCACCCTGCTGCGACACCGACCCGCCGGGCCTCGGCACCGCGCACCCCAGGCCTGGCCTGGCACGGTGCTCTCCCCGGGACCCTAGGGTCGCTGTCTCGGCGGCCCCAGCGTCTCGCCTCCGGGCCCGCCGAAGGAGCCGGGGCCCTCGAAGGGACCGAGGCCCTCCCCCGATGCCCCGCCGAGTCTCAGCTCCAGACGGCCGATGGCCGCCCGCACACCGTCTCCGTAACCGTCGTCCCCGAGGGCGCCGACCGCGCCGCGGGCCCGACTCAGATGGCTGCGGGCGGCATCGGAGCGGCCGAGTTTCACATAGTCGGCCGCCAGGTTCAGATGCAGCGACGGGTAGAACACGCGCACCGCGAGCGACTGGTCGTGCTCGACGACCCTCCCGTCGGTAAGCTCCTCGGCCGCCGACAAGGCCCGCAGGTCCCAGGCCAGCTCATCCGAAGGATCGTCCTGCGTGTCCGCCATGTAGTGCGCCAGCGTGCAGCGGTGCAGTGGGTCGCCGTCCTGGCCGATCTCCGCCCACAGGTCCAGGAAGCGCCCCCGAGCCTCCTCACGGTCGCCACCATGGTGCAGCATGACGACCTGTCCGATCCGGGTCATCATGGCATCCGGCGCCGCCTTCTCCTGTTGCTCCGCCACCGCGTCCTCCAGGCTCGTCACTGTCCCTTCCGACGCTAGCCGCAGGCACTGACATTCACGCTCAGGCGCCCCCGTACGCCGCTGGGCCAGGCCGGTGACGGTCCCGCCCAGCGGCACCGGCGTCAGCCGAGGTCCGGAATCCGCCAGTCGATCGGCTCATGGCCCTGCCGGGCGACCGCCTCGTTGATCTGCGTGAACGGGCGGGAGCCGAAGAACTTCTTGGCGGAGAGCGGCGAGGGGTGCGCGCCCTTCACCACGACGTGCCGCTCCTCGTCGATGAGCGGGAGCTTCTTCTGCGCGTAGTTGCCCCACAGGACGAAGACCGCCGGGTCGGGCCGGTCGGCAACGGCACGGATCACCGCATCCGTGAACTTCTCCCAGCCCTTGCCCTTGTGCGAGTTGGCCTCACCGGACCGCACCGTCAGCACCGCGTTGAGCAACAGGACGCCCTGCTCGGCCCACGGCATCAGATAGCCGTTGTCCGGGATCGGGGTGCCGAGCTCCTCCTTCATCTCCTTGTAGATGTTCCGCAAGGAGGGCGGGGTCTTGACTCCGGGGCGGACCGAGAAGCACAGGCCGTGTCCCTGGCCCTCGCCGTGGTACGGGTCCTGGCCGAGGATCAACACCTTCACCCGCTCGTACGGCGTCGCATCGAGTGCGGCGAAGACCTCCTCGCGCGGAGGGTAGACGGGACCCTTGGCGCGCTCCTCCTCGACGAACTCGGCGAGTTCCTTGAAGTAGGGCTGCTGCAGCTGCTCGCCCAGGACGCCGCGCCAGGACTCGGGCAGCATGGCGGTGTCGGTCACGTCAAGTTCCTCCGATGTGCGGTCACTTCCAGGCTTCAGAACCTACAGGCGACCACTGACAATCGGACTCGCGCCCCGTACCGCCGTACGCCCCTCCCTCCTGCTACCAGCTGGTCTTCCGGTACAGCTCCCACATCATCATGATCGTCGAGGGGTCGAGGGCCTGCTCGCCGCCCGCGATCTCCTCGCTCGCCGCCACGTACTGCCTGCCCTGCCACAGAGGCAGCAGCCGGGCGTCGTCGACGAGGATCTGCTGGGCCTCCTCGAACTCCTCGACGACGGCCCCGCGGTCGATCTCACGGCGCGACTGGGGCAGCAGGACGTCGGTGATCCGCGGCGCCGGATAGGGCGTACCGAGCGCGTTCTGCGCACCCACGAACGGCGCGATGAAGTTCTCGGCGTCCGGGAAGTCGGGGAACCAGCCGCGCCCGAACACCGGGTACTCGCCCTTGCGGTAGCCCTCTTCGTACGTCTTCCAGGGGCGCCCGTTGAGGCTGACCCTGAACAGGCCGGAGTCCTCGAGCTGGCTCTTGAGCTCCCGGAACTCCGGGGCGGTCTCGGAGCCATAGCGGTCGGTGGTGTACCAGAGGGTGAGCGGGACGCGCTCGGTGATGCCCGCCTCCAGGAGGATCTGCCGGGCCTTGGACGAACTGGGGTCCCCGTAGTCGTCGAAAAAGCCTGTCGTGTGCCCGGTCAGCCCCTTGGGGACCATGGAGTAGAGCGGTTCGACGGTGTCCTTGTAGACCTTGTGCGCGATCGCCGCTCGGTCGACGATCTGGGCGACCGCCTTGCGGACCGCTGGAATCTTGGCCCACGGGTCCTTCGGGTTGAACACCAGGTAACTGATCTCGGTGCCCGCGCCCTCGACGAGCTGGAGGTAGTTCTCGGCACCCGCGGTCCGGAGCGAGACGACGTCATGGGAGGCGAGGCCACGGAAGGTGACGTCGATCTCCTTGTCCCTGAGGGCGTCGACCATCTTGCCGGAGTCCGGGAAGTAGCGGATGGTGACCGCGTCGTTCTTGCGCTGGGCGAAACCCTTGTAGTGGTCGTTCCTGACGAGTACGGCCTTCTCGCCGTCCTCGTAGGAGCGCAGGCTGTACGGCCCGGACCCGAGGACCTTTCCGTCCTTGCGCGGCGAGCGGGCGGGGTAGTCGTCGGGGTCGACGATCGACATGGCCGGCGTGGCCAGGACGAACGGGAAGGTGGCGTCCGACTGGTTGAGGTGGAAGACGATCTCCCGCTCGCCCCGTGCCTGGACCCGGTCGAGGCTGCCCAGCAGACCCGCGGGACCGCTGGGCAGGTTGATCTTCCTGATCCGGTCGATCGAGTACTTCACGGCCTGCGCGTCGAGGGTGCCGCCGTCGGAGAATTTCAGGTCCGCGCGCAGCTCGCAGCGGTACGTGCGGTTCGAGGTGTCCGTGAACGCGCAGCTCTCGGCCGCGTCGGGTTCGGGCGACACCGCCCCGGAGGGGTAGCTCAGCAGCGTCTGGTAGATGTTGCGGAACAGCTCCCAGGAGCCGTCCCAGGAGGCGGCCGGGTCCAGCGTGCTCGGGACGCTGGTGGTGCCCACGACGATCGGCCCGTCATCCTCGGTCGATCCCGAGGTGAGGACACCGCACCCGGCCACCAGGGTTATGGACGTGATCCCCGCCAGCTGCCGCAGACGTTGGTTCCGGTTGAACACGCGCACGCTCCTCGATCTGCCGTACCAAGGGTCGGCAGACCATACCGCAGTGCCCCACCGGTGAACCCGCGTTCCTGGCAGGGCACTTGATCAGCGCATACGTGACTACGTTGTCATGCTGCGGTGCACCAATGTCACCTCGACGCGGGCGCTGTTCCTGTCCATCGGCTCGCGCCCGCGTCGAAGCTCAGGTCATCACACCCCGGCGTTCAGGAAGATGCCGCCGTCGACGACGAGGGTCTGACCGGTGATCCAGTCCGACTGCGCCGAGGTCAGGAAGGCGGCGGCGCCCCCGATGTCGGAGGGCACGCCGAGCCGGCCGAGCGGGTAGGACGCGGCCGCCTCCTCTTCTCGGCCCTCGTACAGAGCCTGCGCGAACTTGGTCTTGACGACGGCGGGTGCGATCGCGTTGACCCGCACCGTGGGCGCGAACTCGTGTGCCAGCTGCACGGTCAGGTTGATCATGGCGGCCTTGCTGATGCCGTACGCGCCGATGAAGGGCGAGGCCGAGATGCCCGCGACGGAGGCGATGTTGACGATCGCGCCCCCGTTGTCCTTCTGCCAGGCGTGCCAGGTCTTCTGCGCGAAGCCGAGCGCCGAGACGACGTTGGTCTCGAAGACCTTGCGCGCCACCTCCAGGTCGAGGTCCGCGATCGGGCCGAACACCGGGTTCGTACCGGCATTGTTGACCAGGTAGTCGACGCGCCCGAAGGCCTCCATGGTGCGCTCGACGGCGACGGTCTGGTGGGCCTGGTCGTGCGCCTTGCCCGCGACGCCGATGACGCGGTCGGCACCGAGTGCCTCGACCGCCTCCTTCAGGGTGTCCTCGTTGCGCCCCGTGATGCATACGCGGTCACCGCGGGCGATGAGGGCCTCCGCGACGCCGTAACCGATGCCGCGGCTCGCGCCCGTGATGAGGGCGACCTTGCCGGAGAGTTCGGGAAGTGCGGTCATGTCCGTGTCCCCCGGCCTCAGTTGAGCGGTCCGCCGGCCACGTACAGCACCTGGCCGGAGACGAATCCGGCGGCCTCGCCGGTGAAGAAGGCGATGGCGTTGGCGATGTCGTCGGGGTTGCCGACGCGCTGCACGGGGATCTGGGTGGCGGCGGCGGCCTGGAAGTCCTCGAAGCCCATGCCTACGCGCTCGGCGGTGGCCGCGGTCATGTCGGTGGCGATGAAGCCGGGCGCGACGGCGTTCGCGGTGACGCCGAACTTGCCGAGCTCGATGGCGAGGGTCTTGGTGAAGCCCTGCATACCGGCCTTCGCGGCGGAGTAGTTCACCTGGCCGCGGTTGCCGAGCGCCGAGGACGACGACAGGTTGACGATCCGACCGAACTTCGCGTCCACCATGTGCTTCTGACATGCCTTGGCCATCAGGAAAGCGCCGCGCAGATGCACGTTCATGACCGTGTCCCAGTCGGACGCGCTCATCTTGAAGAGCAGGTTGTCGCGGAGTACGCCCGCGTTGTTCACCAGGATCGTCGGCGCGCCGAGTTCCTCGGCGATCCGCGCGACCGCGGCCTCGACCTGCGCCTCGTCGGAGACGTCGCAGCCGACCGCGATGGCCTTGCCACCGGCGGCAGTGATCTTCTCGACGGTGTCCTTGCACGCGGCCTCGTCGAGGTCGATCACCGCGACGGCGCGGCCCTCGGCTGCCAGTCGTACGGCGGTCGCGGCGCCGATGCCGCGCGCGGCACCGGTGACTACGGCGACGCGCTGCTCAGTGGTGGACATTGCTGGTTCTCCTCGCCCTTGAAAAGCCCTGCGGCTTGTCTGAAAAGCCCTGCGGCTTGACATGTCCTGCGGCTCACACGGTACGCCCCTCGGGTGAGCGACCGCTTAGTACCTTCAGCAGACGTGACGCTAGAAGCCCTGGCACCCGGTGTCAACGGCACATCGCGGGCGTGTGACCCATTACCTGACGAGCAACTCGAGCAACCGCTCCGCCTCGGCCTGCGGATCGGCGGTCAGTCCGGTGTGCACGGGCCCCGGCTGAACGACGGTGGAGCGGGGCGCGATCAGCCAGCGAAAGCGCCGACCGGCGTCGTCGCCTGCCGCCTGACCTGCCGCTTTCCCGCCTGAGCAGACCCCCTCGACAGCACGCAGCGCGGCCCGTACGCCCGCCACGTCGGCGTCCGGGTCCAGCGCCCGCAGCTTGGTCTCGTCCAGATGCGTACGGGCGGCCACGAAGGACTTGGCGCGGCAGTACACCAGCACGCCCGCGTTGAAGCACTCGCCGCGTTCGACGCGCGGCACGACACGCAGCAGCGCGTACTCGAAGACATCCCGCTCGCTCACTCGTTCCCCTTCATGCCCTTGATCTTGTCCCCCTCGATGCCCTTGATGCGCTCATGAATGGTGGCGGCGCGCGCGAGCAGCGGCTCCGCGTAGGCCCGCCGGAGCGCGTCCGTCGACTCGAAGCCCGGTTCGCCCATAAGCCACTCCTCGGGGATCTCGGCAGTCACCTCGGCGAGCAGTTCCTCGGTGATCAGCGGCGCCAGCTCGGCGGCGGCCGAGGAAATGTCCGGCCCGAAGGGCGCGAGCGCGTGGTCCGAGGCGTCGTACGGCTTGGCGGCAGAAGCCCGTGCGCCGGGCCAGTGGTGGTGCCAGATCATCGTGGCGCCGTGGTCGATGAGCCACAGATCGCCGTTCCACATGAGCAGGTTGGGGTTGCGCCAGGATCGGTCTACGTTGTTGACCAGCGCGTCGAACCAGACGACCCTGCCCGCGCCCTCGGCACTCACCTCGAAGGCGAGGGAGTCGAAGCCGATCGCGCGGGAGAGGAAGTCCATCCCGAGGTTCGTCCCGCCGCTCGATTTGAGCAGCTCCTGAACCTCCTGGTCCGGTTCGCCGAGCCCCATGACGGGGTCGAGGCCGATCGTCACCAGGCCGGGCACACGCAGGCCGAGCCGACGGGCAAGCTCACCGCAGACGACCTCCGCGACGAGCGTCTTGCGACCCTGCCCCGCGCCGGTGAACTTCATGACATAGGTCCCGAGATCGTCGGCCTCGACGAGCCCCGGCAGTGAACCGCCCTCACGCAGGGGCGTGATGTAGCGGGTCGCGATGACTTCCTTGAGCATCGCCCCAGGCTACTGGGGTGGTCCCGGGATCCGGCCGCGGCCCGAGGGCGCCCGTCGCGCCGGGATCCCGATGGGGGCGAACCGGCTGTCGACCGGCTGTCGGTTGCGTCAAGAAGTCCCCAACCTTCTGAACAGGGCACCAGGGTGGGCCGTACCCCTGTACGCATCACCATCACGTTCTTTGAAGGGAATGTCAGCATGACCAGCGAATCACTTCCCCCCGTCTCGGCTCCGGCCCGTCGCACGATCATGACGGCGGTCGGCGCGGCGGGGCTCGCCGTCGCGCTGACCGCGTGCGGATCGGACGACGGGTCCTCCGACTCGACGGCCAACGAGAGCGCGAGCAGCGGCGGCGACGCCGCGGCCGGGGACTCGGGCGGCACGGTCCTCGCCAAGACCACCGACATCCCCGAGGGCGGCGGCAAGGTCTTCGCCGACCAGGGCGTGGTGGTCACGCAGCCGACGGCGGGCACGTACAAGGCCTTCTCGTCCAAGTGCACCCACCAGGGCTGTGCGGTGAAGGACATCACTGACGGTGTGATCATCTGCCCGTGCCACGACAGCAGGTTCTCGGCGACCGACGGCAGTGTGACGAAAGGGCCCGCGACCCAGGCACTGGCCGCCGCCAACATCACGGTGGACGGCGACTCGATCACACTCGCGTGACCGCGGCGCTCTTCAGCGGCGCGTTCGCTTGAAGCAGGCCAGGACATCGTCGGTCGCCGTGATGGTGGCGACCAGGGCGAGCGTGTTGCGGATCATCGCGGGGGTGTAGTCGGAGGGCACCCCCGCGATGGCGTCCGCGGGCACGACGACGGTGTAGCCACGGTTCACGGCATCGAACACGGCGTTGGGAACAGCCACATTGGCCGAGACACCGGTCACGACGAGGGTGCGGCAGCCCAGGTTGCGCAGCAGCGCGTCGACGTCGGTGCCCGCGATCGGCGACAGCCCGTGCAGACGGCGTACGACGAAGTCCTCGTCGGCGACCTCGATGGGGGCCGCGACCCGTACCGCCGTGGTCCCCGACAGCTGCCGCACGGGCAGCCGTTCGGCCGCTCGGAACAGCCGGGCGTTGCGGTTGGCGCCGCGCCCGTCGGGCCGTCGCTCGGCGATCGCGTGGATCACCTGCACCCCGCTCTCGTGCGCGGCGGCGACCAGTTTGGCGACCTGGCCGAGCGCCCCCGAGGAGCGCGCCTCCTGGGCGAGTTCGGGCAGCGCGCTGTCCGGGCCCACGACACCCTGCTGACACTCGACGGTGAGCAGCACCGTGGCGGCGGGGTCGAGGAGTTCACTGAGCTGTTCGTACGACGGCATGGCTCCCCCAGTCGTCGGAGGTCGGAGCGGGCGAGCGTAACGACCATTGCGTGGGGACGGAAGACGGCCCATGCTTTTCTGACGCGATGTCAGAAGATCTCTGTCGATGGATCTCTGTCGACGTCAAAGAAGGTCGACAAAGAAGGTCGACGTGGAAGAAGAGGTGACCGCATGACCGTCACTCAGCGCAGAGGCCGGAAGATCATGATGACTCCCGGCGAACTGGACGAGTTCCTCACCACCCAGCGCACCTGCCGCGTCGCGACCGTGTCGAAGGACGGCACCCCGCATGTCAGCGCCCTCTGGTTCGTCTGGGACGGCACCTCGCTGTGGCTGTACTCCGTGGTACGCAGCAAGCGCTGGACGGAGCTGCGCCGCGACCCGCGGATCGCGGTGGTGATCGACACCGGCGAGGAGTACGGGGAGCTGCGGGGCGTCGAGCTGTCCGGCACCGTGGACTTCGTGGGCGAGGTCCCCCGCACCGGGGAGCTGTGCGCCGAACTCGACGTCCCCGAGACCTTGTTCGCGCGCAAGAACTTCGGCATCGAGGAGATGCCGCACGACGGCCGTCACGCGTGGGCGCGGCTGACACCGACGGCGATCGCCTCCTGGGACTTCCGCAAGCTGCCGCCGCAGTGACCCGATCGCAAGCTGCCGCCGCAGCGACCGGACCGCAGGCCACCGCCGCAGTAGCCCGACCGCAGATCGCCGCCGCAGTAACCCAAACCGTTCAGTGAACGCCCTCCCCGGCCATCTGCAGCGCAGAAACCGCCGCCCTGATCGAGGGGCGGCGGTCGGCGTCCGCCCGCCAGACGACGTAGACGTGCCGCCGTACGCGCTGGCGCAGCGGCACGGTGACGACCCCCTCGGGCATGGGATTGCGCCCGAGCAGCGGTGCGATGCAGACGCCCAGCCCCGCGGCGACCAGTCCGAGCTGCGTGTGCGTTTCCGCGGCGCGATGGCCGATGTGCGGCTCGACGCCCTTGGAGCGCAGTGTGAAGATCAGCCACTCGTGGCAGAACTCGCCCTCGCCCCAGGTGATCCACTCGTCCTCGGTGAAGTCGCCGAGGTCCACCTCCCCGCGGTCCGCGAGCCGGTGGCCGACCGGCATCGCCACATCGGCCGGGTCGTCGAGGATCGCCGCCTTCACCAGACCGTCGGGCAGCGGCATCGGCTTGTTGTACCAGTCGAGCACGACCGCCAGATCGAGGTCGCCGCGCACCACGCCGGCGACCCCGGCCTCGGGCTCCAGCTCGCACGAGCGCACCCGCAGCCCGGGGTGGTCGGCACGGAGCGCGGCGAGCGCGGTGGGAAACAGCCCGCGCGCGGCGGTCGGGAACGCGGAGAGCCGCAGCTCACCGACGGCCTGACCGCGCTGCGCCTCCAGGTCGGACTGGGCGAGCTCGACCTGGGACAGAATGCGCGCCGCGTGATCGGCGAGCAGCTGCCCGGCGTCCGTGAGGCGCACCCCCCGACCGTTCTTGGCGAGCAGTTGCTGGCCCACCTCGCGCTCCAGTTTGGACATCTGCTGGGACACGGCCGACGTCGTGACATGCAGCCCCTCGGCCGCGCCGCTCACCGAACCGTGCCGGGCGAGGGCGTCGAGGGTGCGCAGGCGCTCCAAATTCAACATGTAAGTAATGCTACGAGATAGCGGTCAAAAAATCTCGCTTGTGCTACGAGATTGTTCTGTCGCATCGTGGTGCCCATGAGCACCGTCGCCGCTTCCCGAACCGTCAAGCCGACCGACCCGGCCCCGCGCAGCCGCACCGCCGTCGACTGGCGGATCCGCTTCGGCGTCCTCTCCCTGATCTGGGGTTTCAGCTTCCTGCTCATCAAGGTCGGCACGGAGAGCTACGCACCGTTCCAGGTGACGCTCGGGCGGCTGGTGTTCGGGACCGCGGTGCTCGCGGCGGCGATGGCGGTGAAGCGGGAGCGGCTGCCGCGTGGAGCGCGCACCTGGGGCCATCTCGCGGTCGCGGCCTTCCTGCTCAACGCACTGCCGTTCTCGCTGTTCGCCTACTCCGAGCTGACGATCCCGTCCACGCTGGCGGGCATCTGCAACGCGACGTCGCCGCTGTGGGGGATGGCCCTGTCTCTGATCGCCCTCTCCGAGGACCGCCCGACCCGGCGCCGGGTCGCCGGTCTCGGCATCGGCTTCCTCGGCGTGCTGACAGTCCTCGGTGCCTGGCAGGGCTTCAACGGCCTGGACGCCACGGGCACGGCGATGGCCCTGCTGGCCTCGCTGAGCTACCCGATCGGCTGGATCTACGTCCGCCGCACACTGGCCGGCTCCGGCGACTCGCACCTGTCGATGACCGGCGCCCAGCTGCTGCTGGCCACCGTCCAGCTGGCCTTCGTCACACCGCTGTTCACCAGCCTGCCGAGCCACTTCCCGGTCGTCCCGCTGCTCGCCATAGCCGGCCTGGGCGCCCTGGGCACCGGCCTCGCCGTGCTCCTCCAGTACGGCCTGGTCGCCGAGGTCGGCCCGACGACGGCCCAGATGGTGACCTACTTCATCCCGGTCATCGCCACCGCGGCGGGCGTGGCGATCCTGGGCGAGTCGCTGACCTGGTCGACGCCGGTCGGCGCGGTGATCGTCCTGGCGGGCGCCGCGCTCACTCAGACCAGGACACGCCGGTGACTCACACGTAGCGGCGTACCTCCGCCGGGCCGACAGCGGCGGCCACCGCGTCCACCACCCGCTCGACATCGTCCGACGCGAGGTTCGAGACGGTGATCCGGACGGCGGGCGGCGCGCCGATCCGGAAGCGTGCGCCGGGGGCGACGGCCCAGCCGGAGTGCAGCAGCCGCGCGACCGCACCGGTCTCGTCCGGGACAGGGATCCACACATTCATCCCGCTGCGCCCGTGCGCCTCGATGCCACGCTCCGCGAGGCCGTCGATCAGCGCGTCCCGGCGCCACCCGTACGCCGCCGCCACAGCCCGTACGTCCACGGCGCCGCTCGTCCACAGCCGCGCGACGGCCCGCTGCAGCAGATGGCTCACCCAGCCCGGCCCCAGCCGCTGCCGCCCGTGCACGCGATCCACGGTGACGGCGTCCCCGGTGAGGACGGCGAGCCGCAGGTCGGGACCGTACGCCTTGGCGACGGAGCGCACCAGGGCCCAGTGGTGCGTCACGCCGGCCAGCGGATGCAGGGGCAGGTCGACGATCCGATGCCCGTGGTCGTCCTCGATGAGCAGGGTCTCCGGGTGTTTCTTCAGCACGGAACGCAGGGCACGCGCGCGCTTGGCGCTCACCGCGGCGCCGGTCGGGTTCTGCGCCCGGTCCGTCACGATCAGGGCGCGGGCACCCGCTTCCAGGGCATGTCGTACGTCGTCGGGGAGCGGGCCCTCGTCGTCGACGCGCACGGGGACCGTGCGCAGCCCGAGTGCCGGGGCGAGGTCGAGCAGGCTGCCCCAGCCGGGATCCTCGACGGCGACGGCATCGCCGGGCTTGAGGTGGGCCATCAGCACGCGCTCGATGGCGTCGAGCGAGCCGGAGGTGACGAGGATGGGCCCGTCGGGCACCCCGTCCGCGTCGAGGTCGGCGCGCGCCAGCCGCGCCAACTCCGGTTCGACGGCGGCCTCCCCGTACATCACGGGGGCCAGGTCCGACTGCTCCGCTGCCGCCGCGAACGCCTCGGCGAGGCCGGGCAGCAGGGTCCGGTCGGGGTTGCCGTCGGCCACGTTCCGCACACCGTCCGGTACCTCGACCCGGATGTACTCGCGTCCCGTCGTGGCGGGCTTGGAGCGCACGCGGCTGCCGCGCCGGCCCGCGGTCTCGATGACTCCGCGCTCGCGCAAGGTGCGATACGCGGCGGCGACCGTATTGGGATTCACCCCGAGCTGCTCGGCCAACTCCCGCATGGGCGGCAGCAGTTGCCCAGGCGCGAGATCTCCACTGCCCACCGCGCGTTCGACGCTCGCGGAAATGTCGGCTGCGCGACGCCCTTCGATCCGATACTCTCCTAGCACAAAGCAGATTATGCACTAGTGCAATGGAGAGCGCAAATGTCGGAGACGAGCACGCAGCCCAGGACTACGCAGCCCGCCGCCTACACCCCGACCGACCGCACCGTTCCCACCCGCTCCAAGGAGCGCGCCGCGTACGACCACGAGCTGGTCCACGCGATACTCGACGAGGGCTACGTCTGCCACCTCGGCTTCGTCCGGGACGGCGCCCCGGTCGTGCTCCCCACCCTGTACGGACGGGTCGGCCAACGCCTCTACGTGCACGGCTCGACGGGCTCGCGCCCGCTGCGCATGACCGGCCAGGCCGACCCCGGGCTGCCGGTCTGCCTGACCGTCACCCATGTCGACGGCCTGGTCCTGGCCCGGTCCGCCTTCCACCACTCGATGAACTACCGCTCCGTAGTGGTGCACGGCATCGCCCACCAGGTGACGGACCCGGACGAGAAGCGGGAGGCCCTGGACGCGCTGGTCGACCACGTCGTCCCCGGCCGCTCGCACGACTCGCGCCCGGCCAACGCCAAGGAACTGGCCGCCACCGCAGTGATCCGCCTCGACCTGGACGAGGTCTCCGCGAAGCTCCGCACCGGCGGCCCGAACGACGACGCCGAGGACCTCGCCCTCCCCCACTGGACCGGCGTCGTCCCCCTCGCCAAGGGCTACGGCACCCCGATCCCCGCCGACGACCTCGCCCCCGGCATCGAACTCCCCGATTACCTGGCGGTCCTGTGATCCAAGCCTCCACCCCTAGGGCCCTGCCCGGCGGATCATGCCGCAGACGCGGGGGCCGGCACGCCCACCTGCGGCGTTGTCGTCGGTTGCCGACGCTCCGCGACGAGCCCGAGTGGCACCAGTGACTCGCCGCGCGGAGCGGCCCGGGACCACCAACTACGCGGACGGGTGTGCGGTCGGCCACCAGGTGACCGACCACGCCTCACACCGGTGCCGCCTCTTTCCGCGGAGTCTCGCGCGCGGCACCCGCGTCCCGCACCTCGGACACCGCCAGTCCGGCGACGGACCCCAGCATCAGCAGAGTGCCCGCGAGCGTCGCGGCGGTGAGCCGCTCGCCGAGCAGCCCGACGGCCAGTACGGTCGCGCTCACCGGTTCCAAGAGCATGATCACGGAGACGGTCGCGGACCGGACGACGGCCGCGCCGGCGAAGTACAAGGCGTACGCCAGGGCCGTGGGGATCGCGGCGATGTACGCCAACAGACCCAGCACCTCGCCGGGGTCGGCAGCCTGGGGAACGAGCCCCTCGGCCAGCCCCAACGGCAGGAGACAGCCGGTGGTCACCGCGAAGGCCCAGACCGTCGTACCGGAGGCGTCGGCCGCACCGTCGCGCCCCCACCACCTGGTGAGCACGGTCATCACGGAGTACCCGGCCGCCGAGACGATCGCGAGCACGACGCCCCAGGGCCGGACCGTCGCACCCCCGCCGCCCAGCACGAGCACCACGAGCCCGGTGAGCGCCCCGGCGACGGCGACGACCCCGCCGCGGCCGAGCCGCTCCCCCATGGTCAGCCGCGCCGCCAGCGCGATGAGCACGGGACCGGCGCCGAGCGTGACGACGGTGGCCACGGCCAGGCCCGTCGCCTCGACGGCGGCGAAGTAGGCGGTCTGGAAGACAGCGAGCCCGAGACCCGTGACACCGATCCGCAGGGCCTTGCGGCCGAGCGGCTCACGGGCGGTGGGCCGGATCCGGCGGCGCGTCAGACGCACGGCGAGCAGCAGAACGAGTCCGCCCGCGCAGCGCCAGAAGGAGAGGGCGATGGGCCCCATGTCACTGGCGCGGTAGACCAGCGACGCGGCCGCGCCCGCGGTGCCCCAGGCGGTACCCGCGATGATCAGATAGAGGAGGCCTCGCCCGGTGGGCAGGCCAGAAGCAGCATTCGACACGTGTTCTCTCCGCCAAGACGCAGAAGTTCGGGAAGGGACCACGTCGCCGCCGGCGCGCAGGGCACAAGGCGCGGCGCATCAGCGTACGGAAAGGTCCTTGGACTTCTTCTGCGGGCAGCACCGTTCCACCCGGTGGCTGTGCCGGGTCGGGATTCCGGAAGGCCCGCCTCAGGCGGCCGGAGGCGGAAGAACGAGCGCCTTCGCATGCATGATCAGCACCCTACGCGGCGCCGCCGCGGCCCGACAACTCCCTTTCGGAGCCTTCAGGACCCGCCTTTTCCCATGCGGGGCCCTGGGGACCGACCTGTTCCCGTTCGGGGCCTTCAAGCCCGCCCTGTCCCGCACCCCCGGCGACCGGCCCCTCGGAAGCCTTGGCGGGCGCCGACGACTGTGCGATGAACGCGCCGACCAGCACCACCGCGCCACCGACGATCTGCGGCGCCGAGAGGTGCTCACCGAGCAGGACCCACGCGAGAACGGTCGCGAGGACCGCCTCGAGGCAGGCCACGACGCCCGCGACCTGCGGGGAGAGCCTGCGCACGGAGAGCACTCCGGTGACGTACGCGACGACGGTCGCGATCAGCACGATCCAGGAGAGGAGCAGCGAGGCGGGAACCGACGTCCCGTTCATGTCCGCGCCGCCCGCGAGCACCGACCAGTCCATGGTCCAGGGACGTGCGACGACCGTCAGTACGAGGGCGCCGACGAGCAGGCCGTACGCGATGACGCCCAGCGGGTCCGGTGCCTCGTCGCCCGCGTCGCCTCCCTGGTCGGACAGGACGAAGTAGCCGACCTGGCAGCAGGCGGCGCCCAGGGCGAGCAGCAGCCCGACGGCGTCGAAACTCAGTCCCGACCAGACCTCGACAACGCAGGCGAGCCCGCCGACCGCGAGGACGACCCCGAGGGCCGCGGCGCGCGTCACCGGCCGACGCTGCACGAACCGCACCCAGCCCAGCACGAGCGCGGGCGCGAGGTATTCGACGAGCAGTGCGACCCCGACCGGAATACGGGAGATCGCCGCGAAGTAGCAGGCCTGGACGCCGGCCACGGCAAGCAGTCCGAACCCGGCGAGCAGCGCGGGGTGCCGACGCACGAGAGCGCGATGGCGTACGGCCATCGGCAGCATCACCAGCGCGGCGCCCGCAACCCGCAGCCACACCACGTGGAGCGGGTCGAGACCCGCCTCGATCAGTGGCTTCGCCGCGACGCCCGATCCCCCGAAGGCGACCGCCGAGGCGAGGGCAAGGCCCAGGCCGACGCTCTTGCCGCGGTTGCCCTGACTGCCCTGAGACGTATGCACCGGGACATGATGACAGGCGACGACATGAGCGTCACCCCCAATGACACCTGTCTCAGCGACTGGACTCAGCAGCCCTGGTGGCCGCCCCCGACGTACTCCTCGAACTCGGCCCCGGCCTCGATCCGCAGCAGCAGCGCCGGGGCGTCGACACCCGCGCGCCCGAGCACCTCGACGGCCCGCGACTGCTGGTCGTCGAGGATCGCGGCGAGCAGATCGAGGCAGCGGGCCTGTTCGTCGCCCCTCAGCTCGGCACGGTCGCAGGCGCCCTCCATGGCACCGGCCGCCACCGGGGACCAGCCCGCCTCGGCGGCAACCGGCGACTCGTCCGCCTCGGCAACCACCGGTAGGGCGCCGGAGCTCTCGACCGTGCCCTGCCAGCGCAACCCGTAGCCGATGCTGCGCTGCACGAGATAGCCGAGCAGCCGGGCAACCTGCGGGCCACCGTCGAACACCGCGCGCACCTGGGGGTCGGACTCCAGCAGTGAGTGCAGCAGATGGGCGGTGTCGATCTGCCGGTCCCCGTCCCGCAGCGCCCTTCTGCGCGCGCCGGAGAGCACCGAGGCCAGCTCGGCACTGAGCCTGGCATCGAGTTCCGTGCGGTGGGAGCCGCTCTCGGCGGCCGACTGCTGAGGGATACGGGGTGGCACATCCCCTACCCCATCAGTCTCTGCACTCCGGGGCATCCTCGTCGGGCAGCATTTTCGGGTCCCACGCAAGGTGGGCACCCGTGAGCGCGTTCTCCTCCTTACGGATGACTTCGCACCGTCATGCCCTCGGGGCGCGCGCCGCCTTGCTCCGCGCCCCATGTGCAACCGCGCCGCACCGGCACTCGCCCCTCAGAAACATGGACCACGGGTGTTGGCTGGTGGCATCGGCGTAGCAGCGCGTCCTCGGGGGCGTACCCGCGATACACGTACTGCCTGCCGTCGGCCGCCGCCAGAATAGGCGGACGCCTGACTGTTCATCAGTATTGAATATTCCGGGGCCTGCGGCTACGTTCCGCGACACCGTAGCTGCGCCGGGCGCAGCGCCCGACACGAAGGGGTGGTCGCATGGCCGAAGTCAGCGCGGAAGCACGCGTCGAGGCGCCTGCCGAGAAGGTGTGGGCGCAGCTCACGGACTTCTCCTCGTACGGCGAGTGGAACTCGACTCACACCGACTTCCCGAAGGGCGGCCCCACGTCACTCGAGGTCGGCGGCACCTTCGAGGAGAACATGAAGCTCATGGGCTTCCCGGCCGAGGTGAACTGGACCATCGAGGAGCTGGAACCTGGCCGCACTCTGGCCATTCGCGGCAAGGGCCCGATGGCGGTGACGGTCGCCACCCGCTACACCCTGACCCCCGACGGCGACGCCACGACGGTGCGGATCGACGGGGAGTTCACCGGCGCGGCCGTCTCCCTGATGGCGGGCAAGCTCAAGGACTCGGCGACGGCCGCCCTCAACGAGTCACTGCGCAAGCTGGCCGGACTGGTGACCTGAGCCCCACACGTAACCCTGGACCGCACGCGATCCGAGGCCCGCGCCGCGGCCGAGACCCGCGCCCAGCCCCCATACGCGGAAAGGCGCCCCGCGGAAACACTTCCACAGGGCGCCGTCAGGTACCACAGCATGCCCGTCAGTCCTCGTCGGCGAGGATCAGGTACAGCTTCTTGCGGGCATCATTGATGACCGCCAGCGCCTTGTCGCGCTGGTCCTTGCTGCCGGTCTTCCAGACCTGACCGAAGGCCTCCATGAGACCGAAGCCGGCCTGCCGGATCTCGTGCAGCGTCTCCCAGTCGACCCCGCGCCCGGCCTCTTCCCAAGGCGCGTCGGGTCCCGCGTCGGCCGCGGTACGACCCTCCTCGGAGAGCGAGAACAACTTCTTGCCGCCCTCGGCCGCACTGGCGATGAGGCCCTCGTCCTCCAGCAACTGAAGGGTCGGGTAGACCGAACCCGGGCTGGGCTTCCACGCCCCGCCGCTGCGCTCGGCGATCTCCTGGATCATCTCGTAACCGTGCATGGGCCGGTCCTTGAGCAGAGCCAGGATCGACGCGCGTACGTCACCACGCCGCGCCCTGCCCCTCGGTCCGCCCCGGCCCCCGCGCCCGCCCCAGGGGCCCGGGCCGAATGCGGGTCCACCGAATCCGGGACCACCGGGACCGCCCGGCCCGAAGGGCCCGAAAGCCCCACGCCGCTCCTCGAAGCCGCCCCGCTCACGCGGACCGGGTCCACCGCGGCGTCCATGCCCACGTTCGAATCCAAATTCCTGTCCATGGGAACGCATCGCCATCACTCCATTCCATCGTCGATCTGTCGCGATGCGTCAACGATATATCGGAATAGCTCGCCT
Organism: Streptomyces sp. SD15; assembly: GCF_054462255.1. Lineage (NCBI taxonomy): Bacteria > Bacillati > Actinomycetota > Actinomycetes > Kitasatosporales > Streptomycetaceae > Streptomyces > Streptomyces sp. SD15. The sequence goes on from NZ_JBTLMO010000058.1 coordinate 23,261, forward strand.
GACAACCCCCGTGCCCAGCCGGTCGGGAACCGCCAGGACGATCAAGACGGCAACCAGTCCAGCTCCCCGGAATTGGCCTTGTCCCGAGCCTCCGTAGGAGGGCTAGCGTCGGGCCATGCGGATTCGAATCGTCGACGCCTTCACCGACCGCCCCTTCACCGGCAACCCGGCCGGGGTCCTCCTCCTCGACCTCGACGCCTTCCCGGACGACGCCTGGCTCCAGAACGTGGCGTTGGAGGTCAACCACGCCGAGACGGCGTTCGCGCACCGCCTCCCCGAAGGCGGCGACGCCGACTGGGCCCTGCGTTGGTTCACACCCACCACCGAGGTCGCGATGTGCGGGCACGCCACACTGGCCACGGCACACGTCCTGCACACCACGGGCGCCCACCAGGGACCGGTGCGGTTCGCCACGCTCAGCGGCGTCCTCATCGCCACGCCCCACGAGAACGGATCCCTCACGCTGGACTTCCCCACCGCTCCGCTCACCCCGGTCGCGATCCCGGACGGCGTCGCCGCGGCCCTGGGCGCCGAGCCGCTCACGGCGTTCGACACCGGAGCGAACCTCGGCGACCTGTTGATCGAAGTCGCCGACGAGAAGACGGTCCGGGGACTCACCCCCGACGTCAGGGCCCTCGCCCGGTACTCCACGCACGGCATCATCGCGACCGCCCGCGCCGAAGACCCCTCCCAGGGCTACGACTTCGTCTCGCGCTGCTTCTTCCCGAACGTCGGCATCGACGAGGACCCTGTCACCGGCAGCGCCCACACGGCCCTGGCGCCCTACTGGTCCGAGCGCCTCGGCCGCCCCGACCTCACCGGCCTGCAGGCCTCCCCGCGCTCCGGTCTCGTCCACACCGAGCTGCGCGGCGACCGCACACTCCTCAGCGGCCGCGCGGTCACGGTCATCGAGGGCGAACTGCTCGCGTGACGGCATGCGAAAGGGGCGTACGAAGGCTTCGTACGCCCCTTTCGCCACGCTCGTGCGCGCGCTGCGCCCTGAAGCCCTACACGCCTCACAGGCCACACACACTGCTCAGGCCGTCGGCAGCCACCCCACCTTCCCCGCCAGCAGCGCGTACCCCACGAACGCCCCGATGTCGAGCAACGAGTGCGCGACCACGAGCGGTCCGACCCGACCCCAACGCCGGTACAGATAGACGAAGACCACGCCCATCGCCATGTTGCCGACGAAGCCGCCGATGCCCTGGTAGAGGTGGTACGAGCCGCGCAGCACGGAACTCGCCACCAACGCGGTTCCCGGCGTCCAGCCCAACTGCCCGAGCCGGCGCAGCAGATACCCGACGACGATGACCTCCTCCAGCACGGCGTTCTGCACGGCCGACAGGATCAGCACCGGATACTTCCACCACACATCGGGCAACGCCTCAGGCACCACCGTGAGGTTGGCGCCGAACCCCCGGGCCGCCAGATAGAAGGCGATCCCCGTGCTGCCGATCACCGCCGCGATCACGGCCCCGCGCCCGAGGTCCGGCCAGGGCCGCGTGCGGTCGAATCCGATCACGCGCAGCCCCGTCCCCTCCCGCAGCAGGAAGTGCGCGACCAGCGCGACCGGCACCAGAGCCGACGCGATTCCGAACAACTGCCAGGCCAGATCCAGCCAGGGGCGCCCCGGTGCCGCCGAGGCGTTGAGGGTGGCCGCCTGGTCCTTGAGGCCCCCCGGCTTGGTGACCGATCCCACAAAGCTGATCAGTGCGGACACCCCGCTCGCACCGAGCGAGAGCCCCAGAACGAGCAATGTCTCGTCCCGGAGAATCCGTCGCGTCGGCCGCTCTCCAGGAAAAGAATCGGCCAGCGACCCCGCCTCCACCTGCACTCCCGCCTCCAGTTGTGTAATCCCGCCGCATCCCCATCTTCGCCCCGCTAGGGTCTCGAAAGAAGTTACGAAGATCGTGCGCGACAGGCCGTGGGGGACGGACGCCGTACGGGGCGTACCTCCCCCTTTTCTCCTGCCATACGGCTGTGTCGCGGCTCCAGGCTCACCGGCTCACCGGCTCACCGGCTCAACGGGGAGGGGCACCACCGTCATGGGACGTCACAGCTTGCCCGACGAGTACGGGGCGGGCGCGGCCGACCCCCGTCCACGCGCCCGCCGCCGCACGGTGGCCGTCGCGACAGTGCTGGTCCTCACGGTGGCCGCGGGCACGGCGGCCGCGGTCCGCGGTGGTCTGCTCTCCTTCGCCTCGTCCTGTCAGGATGAGGCCGTGCGCCTCAAGATCGCCGCGTCGCCGGACCTGGCGCCCGCTCTGAAGGCCGCCGCCGAACACGCCCGCGACCGCAACATCACCTCCGACGGCCGCTGCATCGACGTCACGGTGACCGCCCGCGAGTCGTACAAGGTCGCCGACTCGCTGACGTCGGGAAAGGAGTCCGACGTCCAGGCCTGGGTGCCGGACTCCGACCGGTGGGTGGACCAGGTCACCGGGGTGAGCAAGGCGACCCAGGTGACCAAGGCGGGCAACGCGGCGTCCTCGCCGGTCGGCGTCGCGGTGGTGCCGTCGGCCGCGAAGTCTCTGGGGTGGCCCGACAAGACGTACACCTGGACCGAACTGGCCGGCGCCTCGATGCGGGACGATCAGCTGAGGCTCGGCGCGGCCGACCCGGCGCGCAGCGCGACCGGCCTGCTCGCGCTGACCCAGCTCAGCACCGCCGCGGCCGGCACCAAGGGCGGCGACACCCAGGCGGCGGCCATGGCGAAGTCGCTCTCGCAGCGCACGTCCGACAGCGACAGCCAGGTCCTGGACACCCTCCCCCGCGACTCCTCCGGCACCGAGCAGGGCAACCCGAAGCGCAACCAGGCGCTCATCCTCTCCGAGCAGTCGGCGTTCGCCCACAACTCCTCGGCCGACCGCGGCGACCAACTCGACCTCTTCTACCCCAAGGACGGATCACCCCGGCTCGACTACCCGTTCGCGCTGGTCGACGAGGCACGGCTGAGTACCGACGAGAGGCGCGCCGCGCTGCGGTTCATGACGCTGCTGGACGAGTCGGAGGGGCAAAAGATCCTGGAGCGGCACGGCTTCCGCACGGATGACGAGGACGTCTCCGCCGCGCTGGTCGCCGAAGCCGGCGGCCGCTCCCCACAGCCGTATGCGCGAGCCGCGGCCGAACCCGCCCCGGCAACGGCCCTCGACGAGGCGCTCGGCATGTGGACGATCACCGTGCAGAGCGCCCGGATCACCACGATCGTCGATGCCTCCGGGTCCATGTCGGAGCCGGTGCCGGGCACCGGCCAGTCCCGTATGGACGTCACCAGGGCCTCCCTGCTCCGAGCCCTCACCACGTTCACCCCGGAGGACGAGATCGGGCTGTGGAGGTTCTCCACCGGCCTCGACGGCGACCGCGACTACCAGGTGCTGGTGCCGACCGAACGACTCGGCGACCGCGAGGGCACCGGTACCCAGCAGGACAAGCTGTCGGCGGCCTTCAGCACCCTGGAGCCCGTCCCGGACGGGGCGACGGGCCTGTACGACACCACACTGGCCGCGTACAAGGCGGCCACCTCCTCCTACGTGAAGGGGAAGTTCAACGCGCTGGTGCTGCTGACCGACGGAGTCAACCAGGACCCGGGAAGCATCTCGCGTTCCGCCCTCGTCTCCCAATTGCAGCGGCTCACCGCCCCGGAGCGCCCGGTGGCGCTGATCGCGATCGCCGTGGGTCCGGACGCCGACAAGGCGGAGGTCGAGGAGATCGCCAAGGCGACCGGCGGCTCCGGCCACCAGGTCAACGACCCCTCGCAGATTCACTCGGTGATGCTGAAGGCCATCGTGGAGGCGGGCAGCCCGGGATGAGGCCCGACAAGCCGGAGCCAGGGCTGAGGCCCAACCACGAGAGCCAAGCCTGAGGGCCAACCACCAGAGCCAAGCCCGACGTCCAACCACCAAAGCCAAGCCCGACGCCCGGCTACCCGAGCGGCACCGGCTCCGGCAGCCCCACCGGCCAGGTGTGCACGGGCTCACCGAGGTGCATCAACTCGCCGTAGCGCCGGGTCGTGGCGGCCAGCGCCGCATCCCTCCCGAGCCCCTTCTCCAGGGCTTGGTGGAAGGTAGCCGCCTGCCAGGTGGCCCCGTTGACGCGCAGCCGGCACCGCTCCTCGATCACGCCCAGGTAGAAGTCCCGGTCGGCGGGTTCGACGCCCCAGGCGTCCAGCCCCGCGGCGGCCAGCGGCAACAGCTCGTCACGGACCAGGTTCACCGCCTCGACCCGCGTGGTGCCGCCATATCGACCACGCCGTGGCCACTCCAGGCGTGCGTCGATGCCGTGCCGGCACGCGGCGTCGAAATTGGCGGCGGCGGACGCGAACGACAGCCGTGTCCACACCGGCCGTGTCTCCTCCGCGAGCGCGCGGACGAGCCCGTAGTAGAAGGCCGCGTTGGCGATGACATCGTTGACGGTGGGGCCGGCGGGCAGGACGCGGTTCTCGACGCGCAGATGCGGGACGCCGTCGGCGACGCCGTACACGGGCCGGTTCCAGCGGTACACCGTGCCGTTGTGCAGCGAGAGCTCGGCGAGTTTGGGGACGCCTCCCTTGTCGAGGACCGCGAGCGGGTCCTCCTCGTCACAGATGGGCAGCAGGGGCGGGAAGAACCGCAGATTCTCCTCGAAGAGGTCGTACGCCGAGGAGATCCACCGCTCCCCGAACCAGGTACGCGGCCGCACCCCCTGGGCCTGCAGTTCCGGCGGTCGGGTGTCGGTGGACTGCAGGAACAGCGGTGGCCGCGACTCACGCCACAGCTCGTGCCCGAACAGGAAAGGCGAGTTGGCCCCGACGGCGACCTGCGCGGCGGCGACCGCCTGCGCCGCGTTCCACACATCCGCGAAGCGCGCCGGGGTGACCTGGAGGTGCAACTGCACGGAGGTGCAAGCGGCTTCGGGCGTGATGGACTTCGACGTACAGACCAGACGCTCCACACCCTCGATGTCGAGCGTGAAGTCCTCGCCGCGGGCAGCCACGATCTGGTCGTTGAGCAGGGTGTAGCGGTCGACGTCCGACAGATTCGAGGAGATCAGGTGGTCGCGGTCGAGTGTCGGCAGAATCCCGATCATCAGGATGCCGGCGTCGACTTCCGCTGCTTTCCGATGGGCATATGCGAGCGAGGTGCGCAGCTCCTCGGCCAGTCGGTCGAATACCCTGCCGCCCAATCGGTGTGGGGCTATGTTGACTTCCAGGTTGAACATGGCGAGTTCTGTTTGAAAATCTCGGCTCGCAATCCTTTCGAGTACTTGCGCATTCATCATTCTGGGCATGCCGTCGGATCCGGCGAGATTCAGCTCGATCTCCAAGCCCATGAGATTCTTGGGGCGATCGAACCGCTTCTCCTCCAGCAGTCGCGCCAGCCCCGTCAGACACCGCCGGAGCTTGCCGCGGTAACGCTGGCGATCGGACAGGTCGAACGGCCCTGCCACGACCTTCTCTCCCATCGAAGCGTCCCTCCTCGAATGGGCAGGCCGATCCTCCGGCCCCTGCCGTCCCGGGGGATGATGCCCAGGCAACACGATCGATAACGCCCCGGACAGCTTCATCGGCCGCTACGCTGGACATGTCGTCCGGAGGCACATTCACGAGGCATGCACCAGGGCGAAATTTCGGCCGGAAGTGATCTCGTGAAAAACGCCGACGAGAATCGGCCGACCGCTCCGACGAAGTATTCCGAGGTCACCTCCGCGCACCGACACAGAATCGGGATGAACCTCTCGTTTCGCCGACCGAATACCGCCTTGCTCTTCATATTCAGGACGGCTAGACGAAACACCATCTGAACACGTGTCGTATAAACTCCGCGAACGAGGCAGAGAGTTGGCGCTCGCGGTCCTAGGTCCTGTCGTCAAGGTGACGTGCGGCAGGCGACACCCTGTCGGCAGATCCAGACCCCCCGCCCCTCGGACCCCGAGAGCTGACAGCGCCGTCCGCCCTCGCGCCACCATGCCTGTCGAATGAGAGGCGACCCACCATGCCGCTGCACGTACCCCCGGCTCCCGCGCCCGCCCTGCGCACCGTCCTCACGGCACTCGGTTCCCCCACCGCTGTCCGCGAGGCCCGTACTCCGTCCCTGCGCATGGCCCAGGGACCCGCCACCCCCGAACTCCCGCTGCCCGTGCATGTCCTGGACCGAATCACTCCGGCAGGCGCGTCCACCGCCCGGCTCGCCGGATGGCGCTTCCTGATCCGCTGCGGCGACCGCGCGGTGGCCGCGGCCGACACCATGCTCACCCCCGACGGCTGGGCCTTCTCGCACTTCTTCGAAGGCCCGTACATCGCCGCCACCGAACGCGCCCTGCGCCAGGCCGAAAACATGAAGCAGTCGTACCAGCCCCGTCTGTTGTCCGTTCCCGGGCTCTACATGCTCACCCTCTGGCTGCACGGCGACTGCGCCGCGGACGGCGCCACCGGCCACCCGGCCGCCACCGATCTCCTGGTGCCGCTCGCACCCGCCCCGCCCGGCATCGCCGCGCACCGCCCGCACCGCGTCGCCGAACTCCTCCCGGTCCTCACCCACCGCCTCACCTCCGCCCCATTGCTCAGCTCACCCGCGTAACCACCCGCGCGAAATCCCGTGCCCCGCCGCCGTCCCTTCGGCCGCGGGGCACGTCGCTCGTTCGGGCCGCAGCACGCTCGTACGAGGGGAAAGGCGCCCTGGCCGCCACCGGACTAGCCCTATCCGGCCACCTCGAACCACCCGAAGGGACAGCCCAGTTGGAATGAACCCTCCGCACGGGTGATGCGTCCTCAACCTGTGAGGAGCGCTCCTGCGAAATCCCTGCGGAACGAGTCCCGTAGGGCAACACTGGGTTCTAAACACACACCAACGGGGGGGCGGCCATGAGTACTTCCAGCCGCGGGACAGACACCACAGCCATCACTCACCTCACAACCCAGCGAAAGATCCCATCCATGTGCCAGCACCAGCCACTGTGTCCGTCAGCCGAATCCGCCGACCGGGAGTCCGCCCGTCTCGCGGCGCACCACCCGGAGCAGGGATGGAGCCTGCTGTGCAACGGCGTTCTGCTCTTCGAGGACACCGGTGAGCTCCTGCCGGACGGCCAGATCATCGCCCCGCACCGCCCACTGGGCAGCGAGCACGTGATGACGGCCGCCTGAGCCGCACAACCGGGTGGCCTTGACCGAGCCGCCCAGACATACGAGGGGCCGGCGCGGAGACACACTCTCCGAACCGGCCCCGACGCATGTCCAGGAGTGATCACCCGCTCGATACCCCGAACCGCGGACCGGAATCCTGACCGGAGCGCAGGGCACCTTCAGCGCCGGCATGGACCTCAAGGCCGCCAGGATTCTCGACGTCTCCAGGCGGACTGGACGACATTGATGGCCAGCCGGACGGTTGTCGTCCTGAGCAGCGCCGACGGGTTCGAGACAACCGTACGATCGGTGCCCTGCCACCGAAGCCATGCCTCCTGGATGACGTCTTCCGCCTCGCTCGCGTTCCCGACGATTCGGCTGGCGCCTTTGAACAGTCCGGGTCTGGCACGGCCGAACACCGACGTCGCGTCGTCCAGGTCACCGATCGTCGGGTTGTCCGTCGTGCCCGCCATCTCCCGACCTTGCCCGGCTTGGGCCAGATGTGTGTCCACGACCCGCCCCTCTGCTCCGTGGGTCAGCGGCTTGATGGCTGCCTGGTTCCACGGCTACGCCGCCGAAAGTCCCCGAGAGCTTGCCCCCGAGGGAGGAGGAGATCATCGCCGGACAGGCGGAGCATGTCGCCTGGATCAGGATGCGACCGGGATCCAGCGTTGGGTGGCGGCGCTCGCCCGCCCTCATCGTGCTCGAATCGGCACGTTCTCTGTCCTCGTACGGCCCTATGATCGATCCAGCTCGCCTTGATCGAATCACGGCCGCAGCGATCCCCATACGTATTACGATACCGATCGAAGTATCCGGACAGGGGAGCCGCCATGGCGAGGAGCGGTTCAGGAACCGGGTTCCTCGGGCGGCAGAACGAGTGCCAGGCCCTCGACGACCTTTTGGCAGGCGCCAGAGGCGGGCGCAGTGGGGTCTTGGTCCTGCGCGGTGAGGCAGGAATCGGGAAGACCGAGTTGTTGAAGTACCTCCTCGATCGCGCCACCGGATGTCGCATCGTCAGGGCTGCCGGCGTCCAGTCCGAGATGGAGCTCTCCTACGCCGGCCTGCACCAGCTCTGTGCCCCACTGCTGGCCGGCCTCGACGGGCTTCCTGAACCTCAACGCGACGCAATCGGCACGGCGTTCGGGCTGCGTGGCGGCGATGCGCCCGACCGGTTCCTCGTGGGCCTGGCCACGCTGAGCCTCCTCGCGGACGCCGGAGGGAACCAGCCGCTGGTCTGCCTCATCGACGACGCGCAGTGGCTCGATCGGGTGTCGGCACAGGCTCTGGAGTTCGTCGCGCGCCGGCTGCTCGCGGAATCGGTCGTGCTCGTCTTCGCCGTCCGCGAGCCCAGCGCCGGCGAGGCTCTTGGCAGCCTCCCCGAGCTACCCGTCACGGGACTGACCGAGCGCGACTCCCGAACACTCCTCGACTCGGTCGTCACCGGGCCGCTCGACCAGCGGGTGCGTGACCGCATAGTCGCCGAGTCGCGCGGTAACCCGCTGGCCCTGCTCGAGCTGCCTCGTGGCATGACCGCAGCGGAGATGGTCGGCGGCTTCGGGCGTCCGGATGCACGGCCGTTGTCGAGCCAGCTCGAGCAGGGATTCCTCCGCCGCATCCAGTTGCTTCCGGCCGAGTCGCAACGCCTGCTGCTCACCGCAGCCGCCGAGCCGGTCGGCGACGTGACGTTGTTGAGGCGTGCGGCCGAGCGGCTGAGGATCGACATCGACGCCGCTGCGTCACACGCCGACGCGGCGGAGCTGATCACACTCGGCACCCGGGTGCGGTTCCGGCACCCGCTGGTGCGTTCGGCGGCCTATCGCGCGGCGGGCCCGAACGACCGGCGCGAGGCGCACAGGGCGCTGGCCGATGCGACCGATGCTCGGCTCGATCCCGATCGCCGGGCCTGGCATCTGGCACGCGCGACCTCGGACCATGACGAAACGGTGGCTGCCGAGCTGGAGCGCTCGGCGGGCCGGGCGCAGGCGCGCGGCGGCATCGCGGCGGCGGCGGCGTTCCTCGACCGAGCTGCCGAGCTGACGCCCGATCCCGCACGACGTGCGCAGCGCGCGGTGGATGCCGCACAGGCGAAGCTCCGCGCCGGTGCGTTCGAGCCGGCGGCCACTCTCCTCGCCGCGGCGGAGGCTGGGCCCCTCGACGAGCTCGAGCGCGCGCGGATCGATGTGCTGCATGCCCAGATCGCGTTCGCGCAGGGCCATGGCAGTGCGGCTCCTCCGCTCCTGCTCGCCGCCGCTCGCCGACTCGAGCAGCTCGACGTGGCGCTCGCTCGTGACACCTACCTGGAAGCGGTCTCGGCGGCGATCTTCGCCGGCCGCCTGGCGCGCGGCCCAGGGTGGCGGGAGGCGGGCGAGGCGGCACGCGGGGCGCCGCCGTCGCAGCTGCTGCGCGCACCCGACATGCTGCTGGATGCCCTTGCCATGCGTCTCACCGACAGCCGCGCGGTCTCGACGCCGATGATCGAGCGAGTCCTCCGGGCGTTCTGTGACGAGGACGTCTCCGTCCAGGACTCGCTGCGCTGGCTCTTGCTTGCCGGGATCATCGCGGCGGATCTATGGGACCACGAACGCTGGCACATAGCCGCAGCCCGTCACGTGGCGATCGCCCGCGAGGCGGGCGCGCTCAGCGAGCTCCCTCTTGCGCTCGACTCGTCCGCCGTCGTGCACGTCTTCGCCGGCGAGCTGGCGGCGGCGGCGGCGCTGATCGAGGAGGTGAGAACGGTGAGTGCGGCGATCGGGAGCAACCAGCCGCCCTTCGGGGCGCTCGCGTCGGCTGCCTTTCGTGGTCACGAGCACGAGGCACGCACGCTGATCGACGCCACGATCAGCGAGTCCGTGCCGCACGGCCAGGGGCTCGCAGTCACCGTCGCGCACTACTACCACGCGGTGCTCTGCAACAGCCTCGCCCAGTACGAGGACGCTCTGGCCGCGGCCCAGGCGGCAGCCGCCCACCAGTGGGAGTTCGGCGCGCCGCAATGGGGCCTGGCGGAGCTGGTCGAGGCGGCCGTACGTGGCGGCTCGCCCGAGCTGGCGCCCGACGCGATCGAGCTGCTCTCGGAGGCGACACGAGCCAGCGGCACCGACTGGGCGCTCGGTGTCGAGGCGCGCTCGCGCGCGCTCCTGAGCGAGGGGGACGCCGCGGAGCAGCTCTACCGTGAGGCGATCGAGCGCCTCGCCCGGACCCGTGTCCGCGTGGAGCTGGCCCGCGCACACCTCTTGTACGGGGAATGGCTGCGCCGCGAGAACCGCCGTGTCGACGCCCGTGCCCAACTGGGCGTCGCACACGAGATGTTCAGCAAGATCGGGGCCGAGGCGTTCGCCGAACGCGCGCGAGGCGAGCTGCAGGCCACGGGAGCGAAGGTTCGCAAACATACCGTCGCGACACACACGGACCTCACCCGTCAGGAAGCGCAGATCGCCCGCCTCGCCGGCGAAGGGCTCACGAACCCCGAGATCGGCGCCCGGTTGTTCCTCAGCCCCCACACCGTCGAGTGGCACCTCCGCAAGGTGTTCTCGAAGCTCGGCATCTCCTCCCGCAAGGAGATCCGCGCCATACATCTCGAAGGCGAGGCGACATCAGCCTAGGCGGGGGCTGTGGTGGATGGCCGGTCGGAGAGTGCGCTGCGGAGTTGTCTGCGGGAGGTGATGCCGAGTTTGGCGAACACTTTCCGCAGGTGCCACTCGACGGTGTGAGGGCTGATGAACAGTTGCGCACCGATCTCTCGGTTCGTCAGTCCGTCCCGAGCAAGGCGGGCGATCTGCGCTTGCTGGGCGGTGAGCGCGGTCGGGGTGGCAGCCGTGCGCTTGGCCAACGTTTCGCCGGTGGCCCGCAACTCTCGGCTTGTGCGTTCGGTGAACGCGCCGGCGCCGAACCCGGTGAACATCTCGTAGGCGGTCCGTAGCTGGTCGCGCGCGTCGACGCGACGGTTCTCGCGGCGCAGCCATTCCCCGTACAGCAGGTGTGCACGGGCGAGTTCCACGCGGATGCAGGTGCGGTCGAGCCGCTCGATCGCCTCGCGGTAGAGCTGCTCCGCGGCGTCGCCCTCGCTGAGCAGAGCACGCGAGCGCGCCTGGATACCAAGTGCCCAGTCCGTGCCGGCGGCGTCGGTCATCTCGACCAGCCGGGCCAGAGCGGCAACGGCCGCGTCGCGATTGCCGCTACGTACCCCCGCCTCCACCGACTCGGCGAGATACCAACCGAACATGCCCAGGTCTTCGTATTCACACGCCCGTCGGGCATGGTCGAGGGCGACGTCGTACCGCGCCAGACCGTTGTAAAGCACAGCGGTGGCGTAGCCGGCCAGTCCCAGGGCCCGTCCCTCACCCTTGGCAGTCGCGGTCCGGATACCGGCGTCGATCGACTTCATTGCCTGGCGTTCATCGTCACGCCATGCCACGAGCATGAGTGATGCGTAACCTTGCGGGGCGTTGCCCGTCGCTCTGGCGATCGCGTCCGCTTCGTCGATCAGGGCCGACGCGGCGGCGAACTCGCCGGCCTGCAGATGTACACACGCACGATGGGCAAACGCGAGGGGAAGGACAGCGAGCGCGCCGGCATTGCGGGCCAGTCGGACCGCACGACTTGACAGCTCGTGCCATGCCCCGTCGTCCCACAGCTCCGGTGCGACGAGTTCGGGTGCGACCGGGCACGCCAACCAGAGCTGGCGCGTGGCGTCGCCCTGATTGCCCCAATCATCGGCCTGGAATGCCCGCAGGGCCCTCTGGAGCGGTTTCACACTCGCTGCGTAGCCCGCCGTGAAGCGGGTCGACACCCCGTCCAACAGGAGATCCGTCTGCCCCGGCAGGCTGGGTCCGCGGGGCGCGGCGTGGGCAGCCTCAGCGGCATCCCGGACCGTCTTTCCGTCGTCGAGTCGGCCCGCGAAGATCGCCGCGGCGAGCGCCTCGAGATACGTCTCACGGGCCAGCGCTGCGTCATGGGGTTCAAGATGTTTGGCTGCGTCGAGGAAGAGGGGCGTGGCCCCACCGCTTCGGCTGCGGGTGAAGACGATGTGCGCGTGCAGCCGCGCCAGCCGGGCACGATCGAACTCATCCAGCGGCCCCAACTCCGCAGCCATCGCCAGCTGATACGCCGCCTCGGGCGCCGCCGCTTCGAACTTCGCCTGGGCAGCCGCCAGCGATCGTTTGCAACGGAGAGCAGGGTCGGGCGTCAGCTCCATCGCACGCTCGAGGAAAGCTGCCGCCGCCGCGACGCCGCCACGCGCCCGCGCCCGGTCCGCCGAGCGCACCAACTCAACGGCCACCGCCTCATCAGGGACCACCGTCGCATGGGCACGATGCCACGCCCGACGATCAGGATCCGAGTCCGCGTCGACGACCTCGGCCAGCACGCGGTGAGCCTCTTTCCGGTCGGACAGGGCCGCCGCGCGGTAGGACGCCGAGCGCACCAGCGGATGGCGAAAACGCACGCGCGTACCCAGCTCGAGCAATCCCGCTGCCAGGGCCGGGGACGCCGCGTCCACTCCGATCCCAAGTCTCTCCGCCGCGCGTCTCAGCAAGGTGACGTCCCCGACCGGCTCGGCAGCGGCGATCAGCAACAGTCGCTGCGTCGCCGGTGGTAGTGACTGGACCCGGCTGAGGAAGCTCTGCTCGATCTGGCTCACCACTGGCTGCGCGTCCGGCCGGGCGAACCCGCCGGCCAGGTCGGCCACCGTCGACCCGCGCGGCAGCTCCGAAAGGGCGAGAGGGTTCCCTCGTGCTTCGGCGAGAATCCTGCTCCGGATGCGCTCGTCGATCCACCCGGGGGTCACCGAGTCCAACAGCGAACGAGCGTCATGCTCATTCAAGCCGCGCACACTCAGTTCGGGAAGCCCTTCGAAGGCGGGCTCGTCGTCCTCCGACGCCCGCACCGCGAAAACAAATCCGACCGACTCCGCCATGAGGCGTCGCGCCACAAAACCAAGAACCTGTGCCGACGCGCGATCGAGCCATTGCGCATCGTCGACCAGGCAGATCAACGGCCGCTCCTCGGCTACGACGGCCAAGTGGCTGAGTACCGCCTGGCCAAGCAGAAACCTGTTCGGCGATGCGCCACTGGAAAGGCCCAATGCGATGCCGAGCGCGTCGCGTTGCGGGCCGGGCAGGTGATCGATGTCCTCGAGCAAGGGTCCACAGAGCTGGTGCAACCCGGCGAACGGAAGCTCCATCTCGGTCTCGGTGCTGCCGGCTCGAGCTACCCGGCAGTCGACCACGCTCTCCGAGAGATAATCCAGCAGAGCGGTCTTGCCGATACCTGCCTCGCCGCGCAACACGAGAGCGGCGCTCTGGCCGGCTCGTACACTCGCCGCAAGCTGATCAAGTGCAGCACACTCCCTGCTCCGGCCAAGCACCCGTACACCACCATCTCCCCGACCCAGGCGCAACCTGCGTCGATCGTACGCCTCTCAACAATCGCATACCTCTCAACCCACTCCAATCTGGGGCTCCAGGGGGTGGTCGTGGTCAGGAGGTGGCAGGGTGAGCGGGGGCTGACGACGAGCGGGCGGGCGGCATCTTCGCCGCCCCGCCCTGTCGAGTCCCCCGAACAGCAGTAGCGGCCGGGCCTCGAAGATCACCGCTGTGGACACGTGGCGGGCCGTCGCAGGCCTGCACCGCGAGCTGCCGTTCCTCGGCGTGATGCGCGCACGGCGATCAGATCACGCGCAACACGCAGCCCACCATGCGGATCGTCCGCCAGAGCTGCCGCTGTCTGGACGCAGGTCGTCCTCGCGCTGCTCATCGCCAGCACCGCGGTCGGGGCAACCCCCCGCGCCCGGCGGCATAGGTCCCGTGGACGCGGCTCTGGTGTTCACCTTGGTCGCCTTCGGCGCCCCGATGCCCCTGGCCACGGCCACCATCATCGGCTACCGCGTCCTGACGGTGTGGGTGCCGCTGCTGCCGAGGGCGCTGGTGCTGTCGGTGCTGGTGCAGCGGAAGGTGCTGTGAGGTGTCAGCCGCCGGGCCGTCGTCGCGACCCGGCCCGGCTACACGGGACGGGGCAGGGAAACGGTGACCCGCTGCAGCTCGTCCAGCAGCCAGGCCCTGACGTCGTCCGCCCCGAGACCGGCGAACAGGAAGATCCGTCCGTCCTCACCGGTGTCCTCGTAGTAGCCGATGATCCGCTCGAGCTGCACGAACCCCCACTTGAGATACAGGCTTTGGGCCGCAGTGTTGCTTTCGCGCACCTCGAGCGAGACGTACGAGACACCCTCCTTGTCCGCGGCCAGCAGCATGTTGAGCAGCGTCCACTCGCCGAGTCCGCGGCGCCGCCACTGCGGATGGGTGGCGATCTTGGCGACGTGGGCGCCCTCTCCGTGCGTGAAGTACCCGACGTACGCCACGACCTGTGCGACGGGTCGGCGCGATCGCTTGGTGAACTGATGGACGACCCACCAGGAACTCTCCCTGAACGCCAGCTCCTCGCGGAAGATGTCAGCGGTGTAGGGCGTGGGAAAGCTCTCCCGCTCGATCCTGGCCACGCTGTCCACGTCCCGCAACCGCATCGGCCCGAAGCGCAGCAGCCCGGGCCGGGGAGACGAGTCGTCCGCCGTCGACGGCCGTATCCACTTGCTGTACGCGACCTTCGGCATACACCACTCCCTGAAACCCGGGTCACTCCCAGAAACGCTTCATGACGTCCGCGAACTGCTCGACCAGGTAGGCGCGATACTCGGGGTCGTTGGCGTCACTGTGTGTCTGCGGGTACCGGTGGTCGAGGAAGTACTGGATCCCCAACCTGCGCAACTCCTCGTGGGTGAACCTGGCCGGTGAGATACGAGCGATCCGCTTGCCGCTCTCCGCCGCCCGCGCGGTGATGTCCGAGGGAACGACGAACTGCTGCGGTGCGATGAGCAGGACCGTCTCCTTCGCGTACGCCAGTGCCGCGACGAGGAGGACCTCCCACCAGCGGGTCCAGACGAGTGGCAGTCCGTACTGGGCGGACAGGCTGCTTCGGAACGATTCCTGGTCCTCAAGGACTTCCACGGGCGGTACCCGGGTGTAGAGGGAGTCGCCCAGGCGGTCACGGATCTCGTCGAAGGTCAGCCCCCAGTCCTTGAAGGACACCCGTCCGTAGATGTCGAACGACGACACCTGCACCTGTTCGCCGTACATGCTCTTCAGGTCTGCCGGCACGCCCAGCGTGCGGGTGAGGTACCACTCGGTCGCCTGCATCTCGTACCCGCGACCGGAGAAGCTGTAGGAGAGGTCGCACCGCGGATCGCCCAGATCACCGTCCTCGTAGTGGTGGGACAGCCACACGATGGGCTCGTTGCGGTCGATGAGGCGCCGCTGGGCGGGGCGCTCCTGCCGTACGTAGAGCTTGGGCTGCCGCTTGTAGTAACTGCGCAGCGTCCGGCGGAAGTCCAGCCCGTCCTGCATCGAGCCGTGGAACTCCACGCTCCGCACCTGACGGCTGCTGCTGGTCATCGCCAGGTGGAAGGCCTTGTGCCGCATGCTGTTGATGAACTCGTCCGCCGGCGGCCAGCTGTGGCTCGACCACTCGTCGGACCGTCTGAAGACAGAAGCCCGCGGCTTCGGCCTCGGCTCCGGGGCCTCGATCTCGAGTATGTCGCCGGGCGGGAGGTCCGGGGCGACATCGGGGGCGTCGGATCCGTTCGGCACGTCCTCCCTCCCGGGTACCCGGACGACCTCGTAGAAGTGCGAGAACTGCGTGCAGTTGCGAGCCACGAAGAACGGCCCGCCGCTGTTGCGCGCACTCACCGCGGTCACTTCCACCATCAGCTCCCGGGTGCCCCTGATCCGGCCGATCCGTTCCACCCTCACCTGGTCGAAGTAGCCGACGAGAAACCGGAAGACGCGCTCCTTGAACATGTTGTTGAAACAACTTCCGCACGCCGTCAACACCGTCTCGAAGGTCGGGGAGATCCGCTGCTCCCCCTCCAACAGCTTGGCCAGAACCCGCGAGAACGCCTGGTAGTGCCGTATCGAGAGTCTGAGGTCCGCCGCTTCCTCGTTCAGCCGGTAGATGAGCCGCAGCAGCGCCGTGCCCTTGTCGAAAGTGTGGGCCGTCCCTTCCGCCCGGTGCGCCTCGTACTGCTGGACCAGGCGCGGAATGTAGTCCAGATATCGCAGGAGTACGGGCAGACTCGGCTCCCAGATCTGGTACTTGGTCGCCGGCAACGCCGACCCTGCGTCGTCCGGCACCAGCGCGGGCTGGCGCAACAGCCGCTGGACGGGCCGCACATGGGTGGCGTTGCAGACGAACAGGATGCGCCGGTACCTCGGGTGCAGCCTCTGCAGGAAGGCCGCCATGTGCTGCTCACGCCAGGTGTCCACCGGCTCGAATCGCGCAGGAGGGTGCGCGAGACGCTGCTCGACCAGGTTCAGGTACCACTCGGCTCCGTATTCGAGCGCGAGGCCGTCGTCGGGCCAGTCCTCGTCGGCCACGCAGAAGTGGTCGATCAGGTGTCCGGGGGCGATCTCCTGGTCGACGAACCGCAACGGCACGCCCCGTTCGCGGGCGATCCGGACTGCCTCGACGATGCCGTCGCCAGGCGTCACCGGAAAGACCTCGCGCTGGTCGCCCTCGCTCAGCGACGAGATGACCAGCGAGACGTGCGGGAGTCGGCCGACGGCCTCGAGCATCGGCTCGCGCACCGACTCGGGCAGGCCGACGGCGATCAGGTCCTGTTCGTCCAACTGGAGTTCCTGCGCCGCCCGCTGGACCTGAACCGCGAAGTTCAGGTGGTGGCGCAGGATGGGCACAAAGCAGATGTTTCCCTGTCGTACGTACGGTGAACTCATGTGCACCACGCCCGCCGAGCTCAGTTCCGCCGACCGACGACGAGAGAGGCGATTCGCTCGAAGATCTTGATCTTCGGGCCGCCGACGTGCTGCTCGTAGTTCATCGCGTAGTTCATCAGGGCGACCGCCTGTCGAACGGAGATGTCCAACCGCTCCTCCTGTTGGTACCAGGCCACGAAGGCATCGAGGAAGTCCGGTGAGGGGCTCAGGGAGGTCTGGATGATCTCGCGCAGGTGCTCGAACGGCGGCTGCGTGATCTCGATCACCGGCAGGGTGCGCTGCTCGATGTACTCCGGCAGGACGTGCCCGGCGTTGCTGAGCGAGGGGTTCAAGGCGCAGCAGAACCGGAAGCGCGCCCTCGCATCCTCGTCCCTGGCGCCGATGTTGACACCCGTCATCGCGGAGTAGACGTACTGCCGACCGTCGAGCACCGAGGCGAGCGGGCTCAGCGCACGCTCCGGGACGCGGTTGATCTCGTCGAAGAAGAAGAGCCCACCCTCGTACAGTGCGGTTGCCAGGGGACTCGCCCGCAGCGTCAGCGGAATGGAGTCGCCCTGCGCGGTCTCGGGATCGGGCGTCAGCAACAGGGCCAGATCCTCCGGCGTCAGCTCCTCGTGGCCCTGCACGATGTACAGCGGCCTGTCCAGACGCCGGGCGATCTCGTAGACGATCTCGTTCTTGCCCAGCCCCGGGGCGCCCTCGAGCCGGAAGCTCAGCGGGGGGACACCGCTGTCGAGCAGTTCCCTGCCGTCCGGGCTGATTCCCCAGGCAACCCGGCACATCATCAGTTCCATCTCGCGCCCGATGAAGGGGCGTTTCGGGACCTCGACCGGTTCTGCCAGGGCCACCGTGACCCCGTGGATCTCGGCATAGCGCGCCATGCTGTCTCCCCCCTCTGGAATGTGACGCCGCCTCAGGCGGCTCGGCAGCTCACTCGGAATCCGAGCCTGTGAAAGCGCACGAACGGATCGAACCACCCGCCGACCAACGACCAGACGGGGTTGTGCGCACCCGACATGGCACCGCCCTTGACGACCGCCGGCTTCCCCCGGCGGGTCCTCGGGTCGCGGGGCCGGTGCATGAGCTCCGTTTCCGTAGCCGACGTCATCGACATGGTGGTGTCGCACCACTGCCATACGTTGCCGAAAAGATCGTGGATCCCCAGCCGGTTCGGGGGGAACACCCCCACCGGCGCACCCTGGACGTGCTCCAGCCCGTGCCGGTACGGCTCCATGTACTGCTGGATGACCCCGACCAGCTCCGGAATGACACCGGTCCCGGCGTCGACGCCGGCCTCCGCCAACTGGGCGGCGGTCAGGTCAGCCAGAGCGCCGTCCTCACCGATCCACTCGCGCAGATCCGTCAGCACCAGCGGGCCGTCCTGCCGAATGCGGGCACGCTCCGCGGGCGTACGGCTCCGCGTCCCCCTTGCGATGGTGAGCACCAACTCGAAGATCTGGTTGCTCCCGTGCGCCGCGCTGTCCCATTCGACGGCGGACGGAAGCCGGAAGACGTGGCCCCTTCGACGGTGGGTCAGCCACGCGCAGTACGCCTTCGCCTCGAAGAGGCTCACCCCGGTGACCGGCTGATTCGGCAGGTTCAGCCGGCTGTTCAGCCAGTACCGGGGGAACCTGATCTTCTGCACCTTGATCCAGTTCCAGCCGAGGTCGTCCCACCAGTCGTCGTTGTCGTATCCCCCGCCCAGGACGAACTCTGCGAACTCCATGTTGGTGACGGGGTACTTGCCGATCCGGAAGGAGTCCATGAGTTCCGAGCGCGGTACGTCGACCATGGTCCGCAGCGGCGCGCCCACGGCGATCCGCGGATCAAGCCGGCCGAGGGTCCGGAGGTCCTCGATCCGCTCGTCGAGGCCGTCGGCGGCCGTGACGCTCCCCCGGCTCAGGGCAGCCGAGGTCGTCCTGCCGACGCGTCCGGGCAGTTCGAGCAGGCATTCGTGGGCGGTCCGGGGACCGGCGGTCCTGAAAAGGTGCTCGACAACAATGCCGGCGTCCTTCTCCTTCAGCAGCGAGACCAGGATCCGCAAGAGGTCATGCCAGTCGCTATCCGTTCGGGCGGATCTGCCGAAGACGGCGGCGACACCGGACCGGCCGATGTCCTTTGCCAGTTGACGCGCGGCGAAGTAGTCCCGCAGGAGGTCGAATCGGAACTCCAGGACTCCGGCGTCGCCGACCTCGCGGAGCAGGCCCAGAAGCCGCCCGGTCGCGATCAACTCCTGGTCCGCCGGATCCTCGCTCCGCTTCTGCCGGGCGTCCGCCCGTTTGAGTTCGAGCGCCACCGCGGCCAACCGGACCTCCGCGTCCCGCCGCACCCGGTCCTCGATGCCCAGGGCGCTGCCCCACCGGGCGACGTAGAACTCCAGGACCGTCCTGAGTCCGGCTCCCGCCAGGTCGTTGTCGGTGAGCGCCAGTTCGCACAGCAGGCTCAGCACCAGCGGATTGCGGATGTGCTTCGAGATCGGCGCGCCGTGGGCGCCCATCAGGTTGAGCAGGGAGAGGTCACCGCGCCGCTCCTCCAGCAGGGCTCTGATCTGCTGCTCGCTCAGCTCGCGGACCGTCAGGACGCTGAGCTTCAGGAGTCCGGCGGTCCGCTCGTCGCGGCAGGCCAGGAGGGCGCCCATGGCGGGATCCTCGGTCCGCCGGCGGCTCAGGTCCTGGCTCAGCCGGTCCTGCTCCGCCAGCGACAGGCGGTGGACATCGTCCAGCAACAGGTACAGCGGAGAGCTGAACAGCGCGCGCACGGCGTGCAGCGAGCCGAGTCGCCCGACGAGGGCATGGCACGGCAGGGGGAACCGTTCGCTGCCGTCTTCGAACCAGGCGAAGGCCTCCCGCCCCAGGTGTGCTTCGATCCGGCCCACCAGGTCAGGATCCGGGTTCTCGTCCAGTGGCACATACAGCGGCAGGTAGTGCCGGGCACGCACCCCGGCCTCGCCGATCCGGGGCACGAACCACCTGTGCTCGATGCTCAGCAGCGACGTCGTCTTACCCGCGCCCGTGCCTCCCGTCAGCGTGCCGTGCCGCACCATGGCCGGGATTTCCGCCGTGGACTCCACGAATCCCACGACCGCGTCCTCCGGGCGGGCTTCCGGATCGAGCCGTAGGTCTGCCGCCAACGCGACGACGCCCCGCTGCCGGGGAACGGTGCGGCAATGGCCCTCGATCCGGTAGGCGATCTCGTGGAACCCGGCCTCCATCAGCAGACGCGCCAACTTCAGGGCGACGGCGGTCTTCTCCGGTTCGTCGACCACTGAGTCCACGAAGGCCGGTCGCGTCGGGAGGCCGCGCAGGATCTCGGCGGTGGCTCGGGGAAGGGTGGCGCTGTTCGCGCTGAGCAACGGGAAGAGCACGGATCTGAACGGCAGCCTCCGGCCGAGCCTGCGTTCGCACTCCTCGGCGCGGTACCGATACCGCTCGGAGAACAGCTCGGCCGCGGTGAGGACCTGTGCGGATCGCCGACGGAGCGCCTCCGCCGACCGGCCCCACGCCCATCGTGGCAGCCCCAGCACGAGCCGGTGTCCCCGGGAGGCGGCCCAGGTCAGAAAGGCCTCCAGAAGCACTTCGGGCTCCGCGTCACCGGTCGCGTCGGGCTCTCCCGGACGCCCCCGCCGCACGGCGAGCAGACGCTCCGGCCGTGCCGAGGAGCAGTCGATCAGGAGCAAGGACGCGGGGAGACCCGATATCTCGGCATGTCCCGCCGCCTCGCGGTAGGCCGGAACTCCGTATCCCGGTTGGCTGTATCCGGGCTTGCGATACCGTGCGGGGCCCGCCGGACCGAGCAGCGGTTCCCCGTCGATCCAGACGGCGTCCCCGGCGCCTTCGGAGACGGCCAAAAGGGCCGGTTGCACGTCGGCCGCGAAGTCGGTGACCAGGACCAGCGGGCGCTGGGCGTCGAGCAGTTCCCGGAAGTGCTCGACCGGTTCGGCGGCCGCGAGCGCCGGGCCGGACATCAGGGCCGCCGGCCGGAACAGCACAGACGGCGCGTCGTCCGCGCGGCGGGCAGGGGGCGCCATGCGGCGCGCGGATGCCAGCGGGTCGGGCCCGGTGAGCCCGTCCTCGGCGTCTATCCGCAGGCAGAGCAAGAGGGCCTGCTCCCCCTGCTCCACTCCGGTCGGCAGACCGCGCAGAACGGCCTTGAGCTGTTCCGCGGGAAGTTTCTCCACCAGTTCCACGGCGAACTTGCGGGCGGAGCCGTCGTAGTCGATGCCGGCTCTTCCGGGCCACTGGCTGAGGACGGGCAGCAAGATCGCATCGCGTTCGGCGCTGGTCCTGAAGTACTTGCTGAGGAAGTCGACGGTCTCTCCGAACAGACCCGCGCTGAGGACTGCCATGGCGTCACACTCTCAACCGCTCGATGGCACCGGGCGCGTTGTCCTGCAGGTCGGCCAGTACCGCGATCATGCTGATTCCCTCATTGCGCAGATACCGCTGACGACCATTCGGCTCGGTCAGCATTCCGCCGCTGTGGTGAATCCCGATGACCTCGAACGCATTATTGAACACCGGCGAACCGGACGAACCCGGCTCGGTTGAAGTGGTGTATTGAAGGATGCGTTCATCGGCGTACGCCACGAAGTTGTTCTGCATCGATATCTTCTTGTAGTGCCCGCCGGGATGCTGAATGATGTTCACCCGCTGATCCCGCCGGCTCCGCTCGGGCCTGAGCTTCAGCGCGGGAATTCCCTCGGGCACACCGGCCAGCTCGATCACCGTGAAGTCCAGTCGGGCGTTGGTGTGGAACAGTCCGCCCGCCTTGGCGCCGCATGTCCGCACGGGGGTGCCGACCCCGTACCGGTCGAGCTGGTAATTGAACTGGTATTCGCTCTTCTCGGCTGTCAGCCGGTCCCGGATCACATGGTTGTTCGTCATGAGGAGGTCCGGGGAGACCATGAAGCCCGTGCCCAGCGATGCGGGGGTGACGATGCGCGCCACAGCCTTGGCGGCGTCGAGTGCGAGCTCGAGGTGGGCCACGTCCCTGAGCGTGTTCTCGCCGATGATCTTCTCCGCGACCTGGTCGAACGACATTCGCCCGTACCAGCCGTCGGAGATCCCCCGGTCCGCCGTCGGCCTGATCGTGAACGGGTAGCGTTCCAACAGTCCGCGCAGATACTCCGCGTCCTCGCCGCCTCCCAGATAGGCGAGCATCTTGTTGGCGAGCACTCCCAGCGTCTCGCGTCCCGGCTCGTCCTGTCCGAAGGTCTGCAGACGCTCCACGACCCGGACTGCCACCGCGCGCGGGGTGCCGTCCAGATTGAGGGATGTGACCACATCGTCCTTGCGTGGCGTTCCGGCGAACACATCCGTCACGAAGTCCACGCGATTCTGCACCGTCTGAAAGTCGGGCATGGCACTGAGAATGCCGATCAAGCGCTCGAAATCATGCGCATCCAGGCTGATACCCATCGGTTCCCCCGATCCGACGTCAGAGATCTCAGCGAATGACGACACGTCAGGCTACATCGTGAGGCGTCCCGAGCACGGCGTCAACAGACGCTTAAGGGAGTACACGCCCGTGATCGAATTTGTCGTGCATCAGTGAGAATTTCGATCACGGGCCGGAGATCGAATTTGGCGGTGTCCATGAAACCGGGGCGAAGCCCACGGCCGAGGAATCGACCACACCCTCCCGGCCGGGCGGCACCTGCAGCGATCCACAGCGCCTGCTGCGGTACGTGCGCGGCGACGCGCCACGGGCCATGACGTTCCCGAGCTGATGGTGCCGAGCGTCTACGAGTCGTACGGCATGGCCGCCGTCGAGGCCCTGGCATCCGGTATCCCCGTCATCGCCCACCCCACGCCGGGACTGCGCGAAGCGCTCGGCCGGGCCGGCACGTTCATTGGCCGCGCCGACTACCGGGCATGGGCGAGCATAGAGGGCAATCAGGCCATGACTGACTCGCGCTCTTCTCGCACTGCGTTGCACTGCACAGACTGCCCCTCAGATGTCTCTTCAGTCCTCCTGGTCGGCTGTATCGGGCAACCGTCCGGCAGGACTGTGCGCCAGCAGCGCCGCCGACGGCCATCCCGCGACCAATACCTGCTTCCACTCCAGAGTCGGCGCCGCCGCGACATTCGCCGCCAGCGACACCGCGATCCCCAGCAGAAACGCGGACCACACCGCGCCGCGCGCCCGGGGTGTACAGGGTGCCGCGGGCTTCAGCAGGCCGACCGTGGCCAGGAGCAGAAGGCCGTCCACAGACAGTGGCCACAACGACGCGACGCGCTGACGCTGTCCGCTCCGCCCTGCACGCGAACTTCCGCCGATGAACGTACGAGGCGTACGCCGCGCCCCCTGCCACGACCAGAGCGCACTGAGGCCGGATCCACGCATCCAGATCGAAGCCCCGGCTCCCCGCAGCTCCCCCTGGGGCTCGGTGTCAGTACTCATCGAGCCCACCGTCCGGCACCCGCCCCAGTGGGGTTTACCTAGGGCCTGTCCGGCGGATCATGCCGGAGACGCGGGGTCCGGCACGCCGATCTGCGGCGTTGTCGTCGGTTGCCGACTCCCCCACTCTCGGCTTCGCTCGAGCGGGGGGACCCCCATCGCGTCGACGCCCTCCTCCGCCTTGCAGCTCGACGCACCAGACCCCGCTCACCTGCGCCGACA
>NZ_JBTLMO010000059.1:0-45864 GCF_054462255.1 Streptomyces sp. SD15
CTGTGCCACGTGCTCTCTCCGCCGTTCTGGACTTCGATCCTATGGGGACCGCTGTCCGAGAACTTCGGGGCGCCTCAGGTGTTCCTGATGCCCAGCCTGCGCAAGACCGGTGGCCCAGCTGCCGACCTGCCCCCAGGGGATACTCCGGCCCCCGCCCCAGCCGCCATCTGAGCTTCGCGCCCAGCGCGCCTCGTCCGGCGCGAGCCGTGAAAGTGCCCGTCGCGGTTCAGGGTGCGGGAAATGGAAAGAGGATGCAGGTTCTGGTGGCGTGGGCGAGCAGTCGGTCGGCCTCGTCGATCAACTTGGCCTGTGCGAGAGCTGTTTGGCGTCCCGGTCGAAAGGGTGGCATAGACCCCTCCGTGCCCACTGCCGAGGAGTTGTAGTGCCCCTCGCCCGGCATCAGCGAGAAGACCACGCGGCCTTCTTCCACTTCCTTGAGGGCGAAGTCCAGAGCGGCCACGGTGAACGGTGGGGGCAGGCGTCGCTGGAGCAGGTCGCGCAGCACCTCCACGCCCGAGGTGCGGCCTGCGGTTGCTTCCACAATCGCTGGAGCGTGCCACTCAAGCCGCGCCCTTACCTGACTGTCAATCATGAAGACAGGGACTGAGATGACGGCATGAAGCGGCTTGAGCGGCGACGCAGGAGGTGCTACCCGGTGGCGTCGGCTGGCTCCCAGCTAGAGGAATCTGTCGGCGTCGGACTGCCTCACGCCACAGCCTGAGGTCAGGGATGTGTTGCCTCAGACGCGCTGCCAGGCGTCCAGCAGGGCGAGGGCGTTGCTCACCCCCTGTTCGAGGAGTTCTTTGGCGAGTTGGCTGTCGGTCAAGGCGCGGGCGAGCTGCAGCGTCCCGGCCATCAGGCCGAGGAGACTGAGCGCCTTCACACGTGCGGAGGACGGGGCCTCGGGCGCCATGCGAGCAGCAAGGCCCTCGATGAGGATCAGCACGCTGTCGGTGTACGCCTGCCTGGTTGTGTCGGTGCAGCGCCCGATCTCGTCGAGGAGGGCGGCGTTGGGGCAGCCGTCGCCAAGGCTGTCGCGGTGCTGGGGTGACAGGTATCTGCGCACGATCTGCTCGAGTCCGGCACGGCCAGGCGCGGCCCGCGCGACGACGCTCTCGGCCTGCACCTTCAACTGGTCGGCGATTGCCACGGTGACGAGGTCATCTTTGGACGCGAAGTGAGCGTAGAAGGCACCGTTGGTCAGTCCCGCGTCCTTCATGAGCGTCGAGACCCCGGAGCCGTCGATACCGTCTTGCTTGAACCGGCGGCCCGCCGTTTCGATGATCCGCCGCCTCGTTTCCGACTTGTGCTCTTTTCCGTACCGCACCACCGCACACGCTCCTTCGTCGGCCGGAAGGACCGTTGTCCTTTACCGACTTCGCCAGTGTATGGTATTGCGAACGTAATCCAAAGAGTCGACAGCGGCGCCTGTCGGCCACCTCGTCGATACCGCGCGAACTGTCCACCGAGGAGGTCGCCGCACGGTCGACGACTTCCGCGGCCGCGGCCGCCATACAGCGAACGCCGACGGCGTCGAGATCGACCGCACTGCCGCTCAACCGGCCCGGCGCCACCGCGCCACCGCGCCACCGCGCCACCGCGCCACCGCGCCACCGCGCCAAGGACATCGAAGACGGTCTCGCCCTCCGACGTCATCACCGGCGACCCCATAGTCCTCGCCAACCCCAAAGAGCGCGTAAGCGCCAACGCCCCCTCAACACCCCCATTTTCTACTTCTACGGCGGCGGCACAGCCGGACACACCGTTACCCCACCCACACAGCCTGATGAAGAGCCCTAACGTCCGAGGGGCCACCAACTTCGGGCGCATCAATACGGCTGCGGCGCTCGACGGCCCGGCCACCCGAGGAGTTACGGGCCGCCGCCGACGTGCGCCGCATCTGCACCACCTCGAACCCCGGCGTTCTGCGCCGAGTTCGAGGGAGTTAGGCATCGCCGCACAAACATCGCCCTCCGCAGGTCAACGGTGAGGAGCGATGAGAGGAAGGAGGAGGGATGAGACATCGGTACGTCGGGGGGCGGACCGGATTCTTGTCGACGCCGGTCACCACCGAGGGTCACGCTTGAGAGGTAGGTACCGGGAAGATCAGGCAGCTGCTGGTGGCATGGGCGAGGAGACGGTCTCTCGCGTCGACCAACTGGGCCTGGGCGAGAGCAGTTTGGCGGCCCTTGCTGACTACCGTGCCGATGGCGCGCACCGGGCCCGTGTCCACGGTGATCGGTCGCAGGAACTTCACCGTCAGGTCGAGCGAAGTGGTCGCCATGCCCTGCGGGAGGGTCGACTGGACAGCGCTACTAGCCGCCGAGTCGAGCAGGGTGGCGAAGATGCCGCCGTGAACGCTGCCGATCGGGTTGTAGTGTTCCTCCCCCGGCGTCAGGGAGAAGACCACGCTGCCGGGCTCCACCTCGTCCAGGGCGAAGTCGACGGTGTAGTTGATGGGCGGGCCTGGCAGTCGCCCCGCACGCAACTCGCGCAGGAAGTCGATGCCGGCCATGCGCCCGGCGGCCTGCGCCAGTGCCTCGGGGTCTTCCCATTGATACGTACGCGTTCGCCCCACGGTCCAGCGCCCTTCCCTCTGACTGTCAGCTGACTTTCCCAAGTGAAGCTAGCTTCTGCAAATCTGACTGTCAATAATGAAGTCAGGTCCCATGCGATGGCGGGATGGAGTGGCTCGAGGCGAGCACCGAGAACTGCCCCGTCCAGCGCACGCTCGACGTGATCGGGGAGAAATGGACGCTGCTGATCCTGCGTGACGTCAACGGCGTACGCCGCTTCGACGACTTCCACCGCCACATCGACCTCTCGGAAGCCGTGCTCAGCGACCACCTCCGCAAGCTGACCGCAGCCGGCATCCTCAAGACCGTCCCCTACCGGGAGCCCGGCAGCCGCCCCCGCAACGAATACCGCCTGACCCGCAAGGGCTGGGACCTGTGGCCCGTTCTGATGGCGCTGACCCAGTGGGGCGAGGCATACGCCCTCGGCCCCGAAGGGCCTGTTCTGGACGTCCGCCACACCGACTGCGACGCCCCGGTCCGCGTCGTCGTCGAATGCTCCGCGGACCACTCCGCGCTCGCCCCCGTTATCTTCTTCGCGGTCCTGCAAGAGGACCGCTGGCCTCCGGGCCCGGCATGACTGTTCCCCCCTGTCGAACGGATGACCTGGGGGGTGGTGTCACCGGGCCCGAGAGGCGCCGTTGGAGACGCTGATGAGAGGTCTGACCACCGCCTGGCCTGGCGCAATGCCCGGCATCCCGCGGGCGGCAGGTCTGCATAACGTGGATGCGCGCATACGACGCCAACGCCCTGGCCAGCACCATACGAACCCCGCTCGGGAGGATGGGTTGTACGACATCGACGACGTAGGCGTCTTCCTCGGCTTGGACGTCGGCAAGAGCGCCCACCACGGACACGGCCTCACCCCGGCCGGCAAGAAGGTCTTCGACAAACAACTGCCCAACAGCGAGCCGAAGCTGCGGGCCGTCTTCGACAAGCTGGCCGCGAAGTTCGGCACCGTGCTGGTGATCGTGGACCAGCCCGCCTCGATCGGCGCCCTGCCCCTGACGGTCGCCCGGGACGCCGGCTGCAAGGTCGCCTACCTGCCCGGACTCGCGATGCGGCGGATCGCCGACCTGTATCCCGGCGAGGCGAAGACCGACGCGAAGGACGCCGCGGTGATCGCGGACGCCGCCCGCACCATGCCGCACACCCTGCGCTCACTTGAGCTCACCGACGAGATCACCGCTGAACTGACCGTGCTGGTGGGCTTCGACCAGGACCTGGCAGCCGAGGCCACCCGCACCTCCAACCGGATACGCGGCCTGCTCACCCAGTTCCACCCCAGCCTGGAGCGCGTTCTCGGGCCACGCCTGGACCATCAGGCCGTGACCTGGCTTCTGGAACGCTACGGATCCCCGCAAGCTCTGCGCAAAGCCGGACGCCGCAAGCTGGTTGAGGTGATCCGGCCCAAGGCCCCGCGCATGGCCCAGCGGTTGATCGACGAGGTCTTCGACGCGCTCGACGAGCAGACTGTCGTGGTCCCGGGAACCGGCACTCTCGACGTCGTAATCCCCTCCCTGGCCCGCTCGCTCGCGGCCGTTCACGAACAGCGGCGAGCCCTGGAAGCGCAGATCGGGCAGTTGCTGGAGGCTCACCCTCTTTCCCCGGTCCTGACCTCGATGCCGGGGGTCGCGGTCAGGACCGCCGCCTCGCTGCTGGTCACCGTCGGCGACGGCACCAGCTTCCCCACCGCCGCCCACCTCGCCTCCTACGCCGGCCTCGCCCCGACTACGAAGTCTTCGGGAACCTCGATCCACGGCGAACACGCGCCCAGAGGCGGCAACCGGCAGCTCAAACGGGCGATGTTCCTGTCCGCGTTCGCCGCCCTGCACGATCCCGCCTCCCGCACCTACTACGACAAGTGCCGGGCCCGCGGAAAGACCCACACGCAGGCTCTTCTCCGCCTAGCCCGCCACCGCATCAGCGTGCTGTTCGCGATGCTCCGCGACGGCACCTTCTACGAAGCCAGAACCCCGCGCCTCGCTTGACGAAAGACATAGAGGCCCCCCCCGTGACGTCACCGCCCGGCTGGGAAAGGGCGCCCGCCCCCGGTCCTGAGCCATCGACCTCGCGGTCGCGGTCGTAGGCAGGACAGCGGTCGGACATCAGCCGAGTGCCGTGCACTACGCCGCCGTTACTCCGCAGCGCACTATCGACTTCAGCGCGCCGCCGCACCGCACTCAATGGCGCTCAGGTCGCAGGGTTCAGTGCCTTCGCCGTCCACGCTGTCCTGGCCTTGCGTTCCTGTGCGAAGGCCGCGCTGAGTTCACCCGTCACTTCGTTCATGGTGAAGGGCTTGCCGCACCCTTCGCACACGGTGCCGCTCAGGCCCACCTCGCGACCGCATGCCGTGTGGATCTGATGGACGGCGACTTCTTCCCCGGGCTCTTTGCACCAGGTCTCGCCCCATGCGCGTAGGGCGAGCAGCACCGCGGCGAAGGCTTCGCCCTTGTCGGTGAGGTGGTACTCGTAGCGGCGGGGCCGGAAGCGGATCCGTCACCGTATGGGGCACGGAGTTGCCGAAGGTCTGTGAACATGAGGTGCCCTCAGGTGACTCCGGGGGCTACTGGGGCTCGCTGCGCACCCCTGGGAAGACACCGCCACTCACGGCACGAAGTCCCACCATGGAGATCTGCTGCGCGGCGCGCTGGCTGCCGACCTCATCGCTCTGGCGCTCGCGTGCCCGTACCGCAGCCCGGACCGACGTCGACCAGCCCCTCTCCCCCGACGTGCCCCAGGATCTGACCGACCTGGAAGCGGCGGCCGAGAGCTACGGGTGCGGCTACCACGGACACGTGGCACCTCCCTGCGGCCATTCGGGCACACCGCCTCATCAGGACCGGTATCGCCGGGCAATTTATCAGGCGGTGTGGGTGGGGTAATCGGTGTAGCCGGCCGCGCCGCCGCCGTAGAAGGTGGCGGGATCGGGGGTGTTCAGCGGCGCGCCTGTGCGTACGCGCTCGACCAGGTCGGGGTTGGCGAGTGCCATCGATCCGACGGTGATGACGTCGGCGAGGCCGTCCTCGATGTCCTTGGCGCGGGTGGCAATGTCGGTGCCGCCCCGGTTGAGGAGCAGGGTGGTCGGCCAAAGCTTGCGGAGGGCGTGGAGGAGTTCTTCGTCGCCGGCGTGGCCGGTGTGCAGGTAGGCGAGGTTGAGGGGAGCGAGGGCGTTCAGGAGGTGCGGGTAGAGCTCGTGGGGGTCGTCCTCCACGAGGTCGTTGAGCCCGTAGGGGTTGCCGGGCGAGATCCGGAGGCCGGTGCGGCCGGCGCCGATCTCGTCGGCCACGGCGGTGGCGACTTCGACGGCGAAGCGGATGCGGTTGTCGAGGGAGCCGCCGTACTGGTCGGTGCGCTGGTTGGCGCTGGGAAAGAGGAACTGGTTGACCAGGTAGCCGTTGGCCCCGTGGATCTCGACGCCGTCGGCGCCGGCCGCGATGGCGGCCGCGGCGGCGTGCCGGAAGTCGTCGACCGTCGCGGCGACCTCCTCGGTGGACAGCTCGCGCGGTACCGGCATCTCCTGGAGTCCCGAGAAGGTGAACGTCTGGCCGGTCGGCTTGACCGCGGAGGGGGCGACCGGTTGCCGGTGGTGTGGGGTGTTGTCGGGGTGGGAGATCCGTCCGGTGTGCATGAGCTGGATGACGATGCGTCCGTCGGCCTTGTGTACGGCGTCGGTGACCTTGCGCCAGCCGGCGATGTGCTCCTCGGTGTAGATGCCGGGGGTCACCGGGTAGCCCTGGCCGTCGGCAGAGGGCTGGGTGCCTTCGGTGATGATGAGGGCGTGCGAGGCGCGCTGAGCGTAGTACTCGGCGTTCAGCTCGGTCGGCACGCCGTCCGGGGTGGCCCTGCTGCGGGTCAGGGGGGCCATGGCCAGCCGGTGCGGCAGGGGGATGTCTCCGACGGTGGTCGGGTTCCACAGGGCGTTCAACATGGGTGTCTCCTCAAATCAAGGGTGAGAGAGGACTGCGGGCCGCCGCGGGTGGCGCGTACGCGGTGACCGGCCGGATGGGCCCGATGACCCGCAATCGTGAAGGCAAGCTGCGTGGAGGGGCGGTGGGGCGGACGGGCTTGCCGCGCACATGACCGCCGCCATGCGGTGCTGGGCCCCGGCTGTTTACACAAAGGGGAGGAGGCCGAGTGCGTCGGTCTTCCCTCACGCCGGAGGACGCATCGGTCCTGTGCAGCAGATGCAGCAGCGTCCACGTCCTTGCCACGAAGGGATTCCCGCACGGGGGGAGCTGCGGTCAGCCGCGGTAGCG
Organism: Streptomyces sp. SD15; assembly: GCF_054462255.1. Lineage (NCBI taxonomy): Bacteria > Bacillati > Actinomycetota > Actinomycetes > Kitasatosporales > Streptomycetaceae > Streptomyces > Streptomyces sp. SD15. The sequence continues at coordinate 6,833 of NZ_JBTLMO010000059.1, forward strand.
ATCGGCCGGGACCTTCTGGGACAGGTTCGGGACGAGTGCCTGACGCGCCTTCTCGAACGACTCCCAGTCGCTGATATCCGGCAGGGACAGGATGGTGACGGGTTCCCCGGCGTCGAGGCCGGCGAGCGCCGCGTCGACGGCATCGTCCACGTTCATCACGATCTCGTCGGGAAGCGCCGCGAGGTCGACGCCGGAGCCGTCCCAGAGCTCCGTGCGGACAGCGCCCGGCAGCACGGCCTGCACCCTGACGGGGCTCTCGGCGAGTTCCTGCTGCAGGCCCTGGGTGAACGTCAGCACGTAGCTCTTGGTGCCGCTGTAGACGGCGCTGACGGGCAGGATGTTGAGAGCCATGGCAGAGGAGATGTTCACGACGGTGCCGTGCCCGCGGGCCGTCAGACCCGGCAGGACCGCGATGGTCAGCCTGGTCAGCGCTGTCACATTGAGGTTGATCAGCGCCTCGTAGGCCGCCGCGTCGGAGGCTGCCAGCGGCGTGAGCAGCGCACCGCCGGCATTGTTGATCAGTACTTCGATGCTCTCGTCGGTCCGCAGACGTTCCTCGACCACGGAGATCTGCGCCGCGTCGGTGAGGTCGGCGGTGACAACGTCCACCGCGCGGCCGGTGCGGCTGCGGATGTCCGACGCCAGCGTCTCCAGCCGCGCAGCGTTCCGGGCCACCAGGATCAGGTCGTAGCCCCGGTCGGCAAGCCGCTGCGCGTAGGCGCTACCCAGTCCGGCGGACGCACCGGTGACGACAGCGGTCTTGTTCTGCGTGGTCATGGGGGATCTCATTTCTGGCTGGCGAATGAGTAAGGGCCAAAGCGTCGACCTCTCTTTAGATTACGATAGACATCTAACTAGGTCCAGTCACCGCCCGCGGCCGAAGACCGCTCAGTGCGCACACGGGGCCACAAGGTCGGCACCCGGCCAGGTTCGGAAGAAGACTCCTCGGGCGCATGTCGCCGCAGACGGTTTCGCGCAATGCCCTCACGGCGAGCGCGCAGGCACGGCGAACAACACCCCTGCGGAGACCTGCGCGCTGGACGGAGTCCACTTGTTACAACCGCACCCCGGAACAGGGCCGGAAGCCGCTTGCAGTTCGGATGCAGGCACATGAGCTCCTCGCCTTGCGACAGCGAGAAAGAGCCATACGGAGAGAGGGCGGCCGCGGCCGGTCGCCCGGCATTTCGCATATGATAGATGAGCTTTACTATCTAACGCGGGCAGGTGACTGATGAGTCGCGTTTCGCAAGCACAAGCGCTCGAGAACCGCAGGCGCGCGGTCGCCGCGGCCTCCCAGCTCTTCCGGGAGCGCGGCGTGAACGGCATCAGCCTCGCCGATCTGATGAAGTCCATCGGGCTGACCACGGGCGGCTTCTACAAGCAGTTCCCCTCCAAGGAGGCCCTGGTCGCCGAGGCAACCCAAGCCGCGTTCGGGGACCTTGACCTACTCCGGGATTCGTTCGACACGACCCACGGCGACCACGACACCGCACGCGGCGCCCTCATCGACTACTACCTGTCCCCCGAGCACCGCGACCAGCCCGGCACCGGTTGCCCCACCGCGGGATTCGCAGGAGACATGGCGCGCGAGCGCACAGCTGGGGAGGTGCGCGAAACGTACGCAGCCGGAGTCCAGGAATTCGCCTCGTGGATGTCCACCGACACCAACGACGGCCTTCCGATGGTGGCCACGCTGGTCGGCGCGCTCCTGCTCGCCCGAGCCACGGCGGGCACAGAGCTGTCGGAGAAAATCCTGGAGTCGACGCACAAAGCCCTGACCGCACCACCCGGGCTCGACCCGGAATCCTGAACACGGGCTATGCGGCTGGAGCCAACACCACGCGGTCAAGCGGTTGTTGGGCCCGTCAGGGGCTGCGGGGGCTGCGGGCGCACCTGAACTTCGCCGAGGTCGCCGGCAGCCCTTCGGATCACGCCAGCGAGTGGCAGACCGCGGAGGAAGCCGGTATCTCCCGGACGACATGTCGAGCCGTCTACGACACCGTCCTCAAGCCGTAGGCTGGCTGCGCCGCCTGCGGGTCGGACGCCACCATGCTCATCAGCGCTTTCCACCAGCGCCCCACCAGACAGTCGGGGAACTCGTCAGTCCTTCCTCGGTGTCCCGCGCCACCAGCTACCGGGCTCTGCAACGCCTCGCCGACCACTGCCTCGTGGACTGCACCGTTGGAAGGCCTCGGCAACAGCCCTCCAGCCGCTGGTACTGGACCGGCCCCGGAAGCAGCCCAGGGCTGGGCCGACATCGCCCAACGGCACGGCACCACGGGCTCTCAGATGACGACGCCCTTCCGCCTTGCCCTCGGCCGCTTCTCGGACGATCGTGGGTAGTGCCTGTCATGAGGCAGGAGGGCCAGGTACGCCATGCATCGCATCAGCGGGCTGCCCGAGCGACACACCGGTCACCCGGACGAGGCCAACCGCAATGAGTCCGTCACCATAGCCGTCACGGACGGGAACGGATGTGTGGCCTACTGGAGCCGCGAGGCTCAGGAACTTCTGGGGTACACCCCTGCGGAGATCATCGGCAGTCCCCTGGCCGAGCTGTTCGCCACCGACGGGACCACGTTCCTGCATCGCGACGGCAGTCTGCTGGATACAAGAGCCCACCTGAGCCCGCTGCTGGGCGCCACGCAGCAGCAGGGCTTCCTCGTGACGATCGTGCCGTCACCGGCAACGGGGAAACTGCAAGACCTCATGTGGTGGATGCTGGAGCAGCAGTCCCTCTCCCTCTCGATCTACGATCGTGACGGGCGGTTGCTGTGGGCGAACGAGGTCATGCGGCGAGCGGTGGGCCTCGGCCAGAGCGAAGTTCGCGGTCGGCGTATCACCGAGTTCCTTCACGGTTCTGCGTTCGAGGAGGCAGAACGGCGGATCCTTCGGGTCGGCGAGACCGGAAAGCCCGAGTACACCGAACTCTTCGTAGCACTTCCGCATGAGCCCAAGGCACACGCCTGGGCCGTGGATGTCTTCCCTCTCAAGGACGGGAGCGGTCGAGTGCACGCGGTGGGCCTGGTGGGGAACGACTACTCCGAGCAGTACCACAGCCGCGAGCGGATGGCCTTGCTCAACGAGGCCAGGACCCGCATCGGCGCGACTCTGGATGTGACCGGCACCGCCCAGGAGCTCGTCGACGTGACGGTGAGGGTGTCCCGCTTCGCCGACTTCGTCAGCGTCGACCTGCTGGACGAGGTCTTCCATGGTGCACTGCCCGGCCCCGGCCCCCACGCGGGACCCGTCGCGCTGCGACGGGCCGCGCACGGGGGCGACACCCCACTCCCACCCGACGCGGTACTCGGCGTCGGAGTGATCCACACCCATCCGCGGTCGTCTCCGATCGCCCGGTGTCAGGCCACCGGCCGCCCGGTGCTGCACGACATCAAGGATCCCGACATCATTCGGTGGCTTGCCGAGGACGCCGTCCAGGCGGCGTACGCAGCCGCGTTCGGGACGCGCTTCCTGCTCGCGGTGCCCATCCGAGCCCGCGGCGTGATCCTCGGAGCGGCCCTCTTCCTCAGGCATTCGTCCTCCCCCGACCCCTTTGGCCCCGACGACCTGACCGTCATCGAGGACCTTGTGGCCAGGGTTGCGGTCTGTCTGGACAACGCCCGCCGGTTCACCCGCGAGCACGGCATCGCACTGGCGCTCCAGCGGTCCCTGCTGCCTCGCGGGCCAACTGTCCACCCGGCCGTGGAGACAGCGTCCCGTTATGTTCCCGCCGGCGGCAGCGCCGGGGTGGGCGGCGACTGGTTCGACGTGATCCCCCTTCCCGGGGCACGAGTAGGCCTCGTTGTCGGCGACGTCGTAGGGCATGGCATCTCTGCCTCAGCGACCATGGGCCGCCTCCGCACGGCGGTGCGCACCCTCGCCGACATCGACCTTGCACCCGACGAGCTCCTGACTCACCTCGACGACATCGTCACCCACTCCGGGCTCCCGCAAGACATCGATGGCGTCGACGGGACCTCAGAGATCCCCGGTGACATCGGCGCCACCTGCTTGTACGCCGTCTACGACCCCGTCTCCGGCACGTGCTCCCTGGCCCGGGCCGGGCACCCGCCCCCCATCCTGGTCGGACCGGACGGAACGGCCCGTGTCATCGGCATGCCTGCCGACCCTCCCCTTGGGCTGGGCAGCCTGCCCTTCGAGGCGACGGAGCTCACCCTGCCCGGAGGCAGCCTCCTGGCCATGTTCACCGACGGCCTCGTCGAGAGTCGCCATCACGACATCGACGAAGGCACCCGCAGTCTGTGCCAGGCACTCGCCCGACCGGAGCCCTCGCTCGAAGCCCTCTGCGACACCGTCCTCGACATGCAACACCCCGAAGGCGAAGCCGACGACGTCGCCCTCCTGCTGATCCGTGCTCGACCACTCGGCCCGGAGAGTCTGGCCTCCTGGGACCTGCCCAGCGACCCCGCAGCGGTGGCAGAGGCACGTAAACGCGCCTGCGACCGTCTCACCGAGTGGGGGCTTGAGGACGCGGCATTCATCACGGAACTCGTCGTCAGCGAGTTGTTCACCAACGCCATCCGCTACGCCACAGGCCCGATTCGGCTACGACTGATCAAGGACCGGACGCTGACGTGTGAGGTCTCCGACGGCAGCAGCACCAGCCCTCACCTGCGGCGCGCCCGACTGAGCGACGAGGGAGGCCGCGGCCTGCTGCTGGTCGCCCAGCTCACCGAGCGCTGGGGCACTCGGTACACGCCTACGGGCAAGACCATCTGGGCCGAACAGCTCATCCAGGCGACCTGAGCGGTCTCCCTCGGCGGCGCACGACTGCGGAAGCTGATCCGGTCCGTGTCCAGGCTCGGCGGGGTGCAGGCGGTGCCGACTGTCCGCAGCCGCGTCCGACCCGTTCGGCTACGCCCGAACCGCGGCCTGCGCCGGCTTCTCCACCTCGGAGGGAATGCGGTGCAGCCCCTTGCGGTCGTACAGCCGGGTCACGCCGAAGCCGAAGAGGGAAGCTGCCACTAGGCCGAACGCCAGCATGGCCCAGCCCCGGGTCAGGCCCGCGTCACCCTGGGCGTCGTAGTAGAGGATCGAACGGACACCGTCGGTGATCTGCCGCAGCGGCTCGAACTCCGCGAGGAAGCGATAGAACCCGGGCAGCGCCTCTATGGGCATGGTGGCACCGGCCGTCGGCACGGCCATCGCGACGAAGATCAGCGCAACGAGCAGCATGCCGGGCGTGCCGAAGACAGCGAGCAGGGCCAGCCCGCCGATCCCGGCGACCGCGATCGCGCACACCGAGTACAGCCACAGCAGGGGCACGTGGGAGACATCCATCCCCATGCCGACCGCTCCCGCCAGCACCAGGCTGCCCATGGGCACAGAGAGGCCGGCCATGAGGGTGCTGCTGATGGCGAGGGTCTGTACCCGGCTCGCACGGATCAGCGGGCGGTGCTTGCGAAGCGGCCCCATGTCGTTGTGGGTGTAGCCGAGGACGTGGTCCACCTGGCCGCTGATGACGTTGGCGGCAAGCATGCCGCAAACCACGAGGACCAGCGCGTAGTAGAAGGCGGTCATGCCGAGACCACTGTGCGAGTGAAGCGGGTGCCCGTCCTTCACGGTGACGACTGCCGGGTCGGCCAGTAGGAGGCGCTCCGCCGGAGGCAGCTTCGTCTGCTCGGCTCCGGCCTGCGCACTCAGCTCCCTGCCCACCTGACTTGAGGCGTTCTTGGCCGCTTCCGTCGTGGCCGACCGCGCCAGGCTGGAGCCAAGACTTCCGGCGGACTGGTTGGTCACCACCGTCAGCGTCGGGCGAACCGGCTTCTTGTCGGCCGCGGTGCTGATCAGCGTGGTGGTGGAGGAGGAGAAGTCGCCGGGAACGACCAGCGCGCCGAACAGCTTGCCCTGGCCGAGTTCCTTGTTCATCTTCTGCTCGTCCATCACCTTCCAGTCGATCGCGTCTCCACCGGCATTCGATTTCGTGATCGACTCGATTGTCCGCGCCCCCAGGTTGACGTGTTCGCCGCCGACATTCGCGCCCTTGTCTGCGTTGACCAGGCCGACGGGCAACTTGTGAAGGTGGCCGACCGGATCGACGTTGGCACCGATGTAGAGGACCGCGAACAACAAGGCCAAAACGCCCGTGACGACGCCGTTGACGATCCACAGGCCTCGGGCCCGCAATACGCGGAAGGGATGAAACCCATCCATGATGAACTCCAGTTTTCGCAAGGACTTGCCGAGAGGGGGGGCGGACAGCGTCATCTCAGGCCTAGACCTGGCCTCGCACTTCATGAGCAATTCCGGGCATGGCCACGGTCAGATTGCAGGAGGCCGTCGGCGCCATCGCAACGGCTTCGGACCAGCACGTGCTGCAAGCCGTCACGTGATCCGTCGCAGGATGCGGTCCTTGCGGCGGGTGTAGGGCGGATAGGTCACGCCCATGGTGTCCGGAGTGAGCCGCTTGTCGAGGACTGACTTGATGTTGCTGAAGGTGTCCAAGGAGTGTGCGCCGTGGTACTGGCCCATGCCGCTCTCGCCCACGCCGCCGAAGGGGAGACCGGGCACGCCGAGCTGAGCGGTCGGGACGCCGAAGACCAAGCCGCCGGAGGACGTCTCCGCGATCAGCCGCTGCTTGGAGCGCTTGGATGCGGTGAAGGCGTAGAGAGCCAGCGGCTTGTCCCGACCGCTGATGAAAGCAATCGCCGCGTCCAGGTCCGGGACGCAGACGATGGGCAGGATGGGACCGAAGATCTCGTCACGCATCACGGCCGAGTCGGGGTCGACGTCCGCGAGAACGGTGGGGGCGATGTAACGGCTGGGACGGTCGTGGTCGCCGCCGACAACGGTCCGGCCATCGTTGAGCAGACCGGCCAGCCGGTCGAAGTGGCGCTCGTTGATGATGTTGCCGTAGTCGGCGCTCCGGGCCGGATCGGTGCCGTACATCTCCCGGATGGCTGCGGCCAGGTGCGACTCGATGTCGGCGCCCGCCTGTCCGACAGCGAGCACGTAGTCGGGCGCGACGCAGGTCTGGCCGGCGTTCATGAACTTGGCCCAGACGATGCGACGGGCGGCCGTCGCGAGGTCGGCACCGGGTTCGACGACGGCGGGGCTCTTGCCGCCCAACTCCAGGGTGACCGGGGTGAGATGACGGGCCGCGGCAGCCATGACGATGCGTCCCACCGTGCCGTTGCCGGTGTAGAAGATGTGGTCGAACCGCTGTTCCAGCAGGGCGGTCGTCTCGGGTACACCCCCCTCGACGACGGCCACGGCCTCCGGATCCAGGAACCGGGGCAGCCAGTGGGCGAGCGCGGCCGAGGTTGCGGGGGCGACTTCACTGGGCTTGAGGATGACGCAGTTACCGGCGGCCAGTGCGCCGACGAGGGGCGCCAGCGCCAGATTCAGCGGGTAGTTCCAGGGGCTGATGATCAGCACTGTGCCCAGCGGCTCGCGGACGGTCCAGGCCCGGGCCGGCGCGAGCACCAGAGGTACGGAGACCTTGCTCGGGCGCGTCCACCGGTCGAGGTGGCGCAAGGTGTGGTCGATCTCCTTGATGAGGAAGCCGATCTCCATGACGTGCGACTCGGTCGCGTTCTTGCCGAGGTCGGTGTACAGCGCGTCTGCGAACACGTCCTGATGTTCGGCCAGCATCTGCCGCAGCGCGTGCAGCTGCTGCCTCCGCCACGAGAGGGGCTTGGTGCGTCCGGTGTTGAAGGTGGCGCGCAGGCGGGTGACGGTTTGTGCCGCGTGGTCTGTCGTGGAGTCGAGGTCCACGTTGTCGGTAGGCATGCCCCGAAGCATATACGAAACGAAAGCATTTCGTTTCGTATTGATGTACGCTTTCCGGTGTGACCCCTCCCACGCTTCCTGAACTCTTCGAACGACCCGTCCAGCGCTCCGGCCCGCATGTGGCTCGCCGTGTCTCTTCGGGGGATGACCGATGACCGAGTCGGCGGCACGCCGGGGCCGCCCCCGCGATGCCAACCGGGACCGGGCGTTGCTGGATGCGACTCTGGCCGTCCTGGGCGAGAGCGGCTACGGCGGCTTGACCACCGCCGCCGTGGCGGCCCGCGCCGGAGTGTCCACCGCCACCCTCTACCGCCGCTGGCCGTCCAAGGAGTTCCTGGTCGTCGACGCTGCCGCGGCCTACTCCCAGGAGCTCACGGCACCTGCCGACACCGGCACCCTCGAAGGGGATCTGCGTGCCCTGCTCCGCGACAAGGCAGCCTCGATGACCGGGAAGGAGGGAGGGGTGTTGCGGTCCCTGATCGCCGAGGGTGGGCACAACGCCGCCCTGGCCGACGCCCTCACGAAGGCGTTCGTGCTGCCCGTTCGCCTACGTATGGAGGAGATCGTGCAACGTGCGGTGGACCGGGGTGAAATCGCGCCTGTCGAGCACGTCGATCTGCTCGGCGACCTGGTCATCGGTCCCATGATGAGCAGGTTCTTCCTCACCCCGCTGCCGCCGGACGAAGTGGACGCCGGCTCGGCGGCGGAGACGGCCGACCGCCTACTGCCCTTCCTCCTCCGCGCCATCGGAGGCAAGGGGAGCCAGTGAGCCGGCAGCCCGCTCGTTTTCGCGGAGCAGGTACTTCTGGATCTTCCCGGTGGAGGTTCGGGGCAGTTCCCCGAAGACGACCCGCTTGGGCGCCTTGAATCGTGCGATGCGGTCTTTGACGTGGTCGATGATCTCCTGCTCGGTGGCGACCGCATCGGGGCGCAGCACGGTGTACGCGACCGGCACCTCGCCCCAGCGGTCGTCCGGGGCACCGACCACGGCGACTTCGAGGACTGCCGGATGGCTGGCGATGGCCTGCTCGACCTCGATCGAGGTGATGTTCTCTCCACCGGAGATGATGACGTCCTTGCTTCGATCCCTGAGCTCGATGTATCCGTCGGGGTGGCGAACACCGAGGTCGCCGGTCCGGAACCAGCCGTCCGGTGCGGCCGCGGCCGTGGCGGCGGCGTCCTTGAGGTAGCCCAGCATGAGGTTGTTGCCGCGCAACCTGATCTCACCGATCGTGGTGCCGTCTGCGGGTACGTCCACTCCGTTGGCTACCACGCGGGCGGTGAGGCCGACGATGTTGGACACGCCCTGCCGGGCGCGAAGCCGGGACTGTTCCTCGGGGGCGAGGCCATTCCATTCGGGGTGCCAGTCGCACAGCACCGACGGCCCGTACGTTTCGGTGAGCCCGTACAGATGCGTGACATCGAAACGCAGTGCATCCGCGGCGGCGAGCAGGGTGGGGCTCGGTGGCGCCCCGCCGGTCAGGAACCGGATGACGCCGTCCGTGTCGCGCTTGGCCTCCGGGGCGTTCACCACCATGGAGAGCACGGCAGGGGCACCACAGAGGTGTGTGACGTGTTCGTCGTGAATGAGCCGCCAGATCTCGGAAGCCTCCACCTTCGGCAGGCATACGTGTGTGCCGCCGGCGGCGGTCACCGCCCATGGGAAGCACCAGCCGTTGCAGTGGAACATGGGCAGAGTCCAGAGGTAGGCGGACGCTGTGCTCAGCTGAGTGTGCGTGACCATCGCGAGTGCCTGGAGATAGGCGCCACGGTGTTGGTACATGACGCCCTTGGGACGACCAGTCGTTCCGGAGGTGTAGTTGATGGACAGCAGCGCGCCCTCATCGGGCAAGGGGACGGCCGTCGGCGCGGCGGCGGCGAGGAGTTGTTCGTAGGCGCCGTCGTCGCCGGGCCCTGCGCGCACGACCAGGGGCGGATGCGGCATCCCGTCGATCGCCGTGGCCACGAGGTCGTCGAACTGCGGGTCGTGCAGGAGCACCGCGCTCTCCGAGTGCTCGAGGATGTAACGCACCTCGGGAGCGGAGAGTCTGGTGTTGATCGTGACCAGGGGCGCACCGGCCCACGGGGCTCCGTAGTGGGCCTCGAGCATGATGTGCGTATTGGGTGCCAGTACCGCGACCGGGTCACCGTTCGCGAGCGGAGCCAGAACGCCGGCGAGCCGACGGCACCGGTCGTGCAGCTGTGCGTACGTGAAACGCTGGTCTCCGTCGACCACAGCCGTGCGCTCGGCAAACACCGCGGCCGACCGGTCCAGGAAGGACACGGGACTCAATGGCTCGAATGACAGGGCGGGATTCACGGCCTGCTCCGTTCGGTTGGTCGGCGGGATCATGAGCAAGGGCTCGGCCGCGCCCGATGCCTTGCCCTTTGGGGACCGTCGATCTGGCCCGGGGCTCGTAGCAGTTCCAGAGGGAATCAGCGCAGCTGGCTCTTGAGGATCTTGTTCGTGGGGCCCTTCGGGAGCGTCTCGACGAATCGCACGACCCTCGGGTATTTGTAGGCGGCGAGGCGCTGCCTGCAGTAGCCGATGACGTCTTCGGCGCTGATGTCGCTCCCGTCGCGCAGGGCGACCACCGCGACGACTTCCTCCCCGAGCCGGTCGTCGGGTGATCCGATGACGGCGGCCTCTCGGATGTCGGGATGCCCGTAGAGCACGTCCTCGATCTCGCGCGGGTACACGTTGTATCCGCCGCGGATGATCAAGTCTTTGATCCGGTCGACGACGAAGTAGTAGCCGTCGTCGTCCACGTAGCCCAGGTCTCCCGTGCGGAACCAGCCGTCCTGGATGACTTCGGCGGTTTCGGCAGGGCGACGCAAGTAGCCCTTCATCACCGAGTATCCGCGGATGAGGAGTTCGCCGACATGGTCGGCACCCGGCGCAAGCTGGTTGCCGTCGCTGTCCACCACGCGCATCTCGGTCCCCCAGAGAGGCCGGCCCACGGACATGGGCTTGCGTCCGGCCGCTCTGTTGAACGTCACAGCGCTGGCCGTCTCGGTCAGCCCGTAACCCTCCAGCACGGGGATGGCGAATCTCTCCTCGAACCGGGTGACGACATCCGGGGCGATCGGTGAGCCTCCGCTCAGCGCCATACGCATGCTGCTGAGATCACGGTCACGGTCGGGGGTCTCCAGCAGGGCGTGCAGCATGGTGGGCACACCGGCCACGATCGAGACGCGTCTCCGTTCGATGACATCGAGTACGGCAGAGGCTTCGAAACGGGGCACGAGTGCGAGCGAGGCGCCGCGCCGGATCGCGGAGTTCGCGAGCGAGGAGAGGCCGAAAACGTGGAACAGCGGCAAGGCGAGAAGGATGACGTCATCCTGTTTCGCTTCGAACACGTCAGCACTGGCAGTGCAGTTCATGAACAGCTGGAAGTGGGTGAGTTCGGCTCCCTTCGGTTTCCCTGTGGTGCCGCTCGTGTAGAGCAGGACCGCGGTGTCCTCGGGTGCCGTGGCGGCAACTTCCGCTCCACCATGGTCGCGATCCGACAGGAAGTCCGAGAAGAGCCTGCCGTCGTCACCGTCGTGACGTATCCCTGCGGGAATCGTCACGAGTGGAATGCCCGCCTCCTTGGCCCCGAGGACGGCACCGACGGTGAGTTCGTGCGCGAAGAGCACCACCGCACGGGCGTCGTTGAGGAGGAACGCGGTCTCCGTTGCGGTCAGCAGGGGATTGAGGGGCAGCAGGACCATGCCGGCGCGGAGCGTCCCGAAGTAGGCGACCAGGAACTCCGGGACGTTGGGCGACTGAATAGCCACCACATCGCCCCTTGAACAGCCGCTCTCGAGGAGTCCGTTCGCGAAGCGGATCGACTCCGTGTCGAGCCGCTGATAGTCCCACCTGTCATCACCCGCCCAGAGGGCAGGGCTCTGCGGTTGTGCGCGCGTTGCCTCAACAAGCATCGCCGCCAGGTTGAAGCTCATGGCATCTCTCCTTCACGTTCCGGCGGCAGGAGCGCTCGCGCGCTACATCCCCAGGTACACCGGATAACCAAGATCGGAACCGGACAAAAGGTCAAACGCACGCTCGGCCAGTTCGCTGGATCCGACAGTCACCGTCAGGTCGCCCGACTCGACTGCGTCGATCGCCTGGGTGTGGCCGAAGACCACAGCGAGGAACGTGCGCAAACGGCAAGTCACTGCAAGGTCGGGGCGAACTGGCGCCGGACCGCTCTTGGTCCACATTCGGCCCTCGGCGATCTCGACATGAAACGTCTCCCTGCCCACGTGCAGCTCGTAGATCTCCTTGAGGCCGACGAGCTTGTCCGGCGCTGCAAAGGTGGAAACGCTGAGGGCGATCAGGTCCGCGCGGGTGGTCGCCGGATCGATTTCCTCCGACGGCGGGAGCCCAAGGCCCCACCGTCCAAGCTCGATGAGTGGGGCACGGAGCCCCTCGCCTCGCTCGGTGAGCTCATAGACAGCCACACCCGCGGGAGGCGGAAGCGTGCTCCGGCGAGCGACCCCCGCGGCCTCCAGGCTGCGAAGGCGGGCAGTCAGGCGGTTCGGTCCGATGGCCGGGAGTACGTCGAGGAGGTCCTTGAATCGCTTGGGCCCAAGGCACAGCTCGCGCACGATCAAAATCGTCCATCGCTCGCCGAGAAGGTCCATGGAGCGGGCGAGCGGACACATCTGGCCGTATGTTCTTGCGGTTGTCATGAATCTACTGTACGGCTCTATAACTTCTCGCTATACGTTCCGTACACTCCGCTCCTGCCGGACATGGGCAGCTGGGCTTGCGCCATGCGCATGCAAGTCTCGCTCATCGTCGTAGTCCCACCGCGCCGGCGAACGCCTCGAGCTCACGGCGGATGTCGCCGGCGGGTTGGTACATGATCTCGGTGACACCGCTCGCCGCCAGCTGCTGGACCTTGGCCAGGACCTCGTCGGCAGTGCCGGTGAGCGTGACGTGCTCGACCAGCGTGTGGGCCCCGGCGTTCCAGGCAGCCGTGTCGGCGTCGTTCAGATGCAGCAGGTGTCCGTTGTGCACGGCGAGGTGACGTTGGTCATCCGGTGTGGTCTGCAGGACGGCCAGCCACTCCGGCCCTCCGGGCAGCGCCTTGACAGCTTCCTCGCCGCCGAGTTCGTAGGAGACGTGGAAGGCTTGCGCCAGTCCGGGGCCTGCGGCCGTGCGGAGCCGGTCGCTGTTGAGAGCTTCACCGTCATCGAGCACGGACCCGAGGGCCAGGTAGGAGACGTGCGAGAACTCTTTGGCCTGCTCGGGCACGGGCGCTCCGGCCACGAACAGGCCGTCCCCCAGCGACGCGGCTATCTCCATGCCCTTGGGACCGATCGCTCCGATGTAGACCGGAATGGCGTCCGGTGCACTCGGAAGCGACTCATCGGGGTGCAGCATCCGCACCCAGCTGCCCTCCCATTCGACCGTTTCGCCTCTGAGCAGCGCGCGGAATGTCGTGATGTAGCGCGTCATGTACGTCCACGAGGCGGGCATCTGCCCCATGGCCCGTCGGCTGGTGTAACCGGTGCCGAAGGCCACCGCGATCCGTCCGGGGGCCAAACGCTCGAGGGCCGCCGCCCCGCTCGCACTGACCATCGGGTGGCGCAGCGCCGGGACGAGAACGCCGGGACCGAGCCCAATGGAGTGTGTGCGTTCGGCGGCCAGCGCCAGACACATCCACACGTCGGGACTCTGTTGCGGTGTGTCGTACAACCACGCACGCCGGAAGCCGAGTTCCTCGGCGATCTGGACGTGCTGCGGTGTTTCCAGCGTGGTCGCGAACGCTGCCGACACGTCCAAGCCCGCTGCGCTTCGGCCTTGGTTGGCTGCAGGAGAAGTGGAAGTGGTCATAGTTGCTGCCCCAAGGTGCTCGGGAGGCCGGTGGCGGGCACATTGGCCAGGCGCACCTGGCCGCGGGCGATGAGCTTGTCGCTGCTGATGCTGGTGACGGTGACCTGCCACAACTGCTGGCTGCGCCCTTGCTGGACAGGTTCGGCCACCACCTCCACCGTCCCGGAGGTGATCGGTCGGAGGAAGTCCGTACTGTTGGCCACCCCCACGGCGACCTGGTCGCGATCGGCTACCGCGGCCGACGCGCCGACGCTGGCAGCGGATTCCACGGCGGTGGCGTAGACCCCGCCGTGCACCACTCCCCAGGGGGTGTGGTGCTCAGGGCCCAGCTGTATCTCCCCTCGCACCCGAGTGGACGTGACCTCGGTGAAACGCAGACCTACGGCCGCCACGAACGCGCTCCGGAACACGTCGAAGCCTGACATCGAGACTCCGCCCGGGTCAGTGGTTGCATCAGTTGTGTGCTGTGCCATGTGCCGGGCCTACTCGTTCGCGTAATCGTGTCGGCCCGCGGGCGGGACGGGCATCGGGACTTCCAGGAGACCGTGCGCGCCGTACCAGACGGGGCCCACGTTGAGCCGGTCGGGATAGCGGGTGGTGATCTCGTCGAAGAACTGCTGCGGTGTGGGCTTCTCGGCGAGCAGCCGCTGCGCTTCGCGAAGGTATTGGCGGGTCTGGTCGATGATCGCCGGGTCGTCGGGTAGGTCACGGTTCTTGTGCCCGGCCACCACGGCGCGGGGGTTGAGGGACTCGAGGACGTCGAGCGCCGCAAGCCATGACTCGAATCCGCCGCCAGGGGTCTCCAGCAGCATCTGGTGTACGCCGTTGTAGACGACGTCGCCTCCGACGATCAGGCCGATCGAGGGGACGTGGAGCACCGTCGTGTCGTCGGTGTCGGTGTGCCCGACCTCGACCGCCGTGATCTGGTGCCCCTCCAGCTCGAACCCGCCGGCGGGGATCGGCCGGTAGACGAGTGGGGTGTCGGGAATCAGGCCGGGGAAGTCCGCGTCCCAGAACTTCTCGCGCCCTTCGACGTTGCGGCGCATGATCCCGATGGTGCCTTCCGTGGCGTACGGGACGGCGTCGGGAAAGCGCTCCAGGAGCTGGCCGGTGCCGAACCAGTGGTCGCCGTGGCCATGCGTCGCATAGATGTAGGCCAGACGCTTGCCGGAGCGCTCCACCCAGTCGCCGACCTGCTGCGTGTGTTCGCGGGTGAACGGCGGGTCGACCAGCACGGCCTCCCGTTCACCGGTGATCAGCGTCGAGGCCAGCGGAGACGACACGATGCCACTGCCGTCGGGCAACCTCTCGGGTCGGCTGCGCGGGACCCCGTCGCAGACGTACACGTCGTAGCTAAGCTCAGTCATGCCTTTCGTCTCCCTTGTGGTACTTCGAGTTGATATGCCGTAGGAGCGCGTGGCTCATCCGGCAGCGGCACAAGCAGACGGCGCACTGGCGGATCACCGGGGACGCCCGCGAACGCCTCGCCAGCAGGGCCGGTCGCCAGGAGCACGGCTAACCGAGCGGCGCGAGAAACTTCCTGATCAAAACCGCCACCTCAGTGGGCGCTTCGCGGGGAGCCAGGTGTGCGACACGCGGCAACACCTCGAGTTGTGCGCCGGCGATGCGCTCGGCCAGTTCGCCGGAATGGGGTTCTGGCGGCAACGCCCGGTCCTCGGCGCCACCGATCACCAGGGTGGGCGCGGTGATTCTGCCTAGGGCATCGACCACGCTGCTGCGACCAGCCAGCACCGACCGTACGGCGCGCGCCAGTCCTGCCTTGTCGAGTGCGTCGACTGCTTGGGCGAGGTGCGTGGTGAACTCGGGGTTTCGCTTGCGGGAGTGCTCGCTGAGCATTCCGGACACAACCAGCCGGCCCAGTCCGCCCGGGGCGATCCCGGAACGTATGAGAAGGGCGTTCAGGCGGACTGCCAGACGTTCGCGGAGGACCACGCTGCGCGCAGTGGTGTTGGACAGGACCAGCGCGGTGACCCGGTCCGGGGCGGTGATCGCGACCCGCAGCGCGACGATGCCGCCCCACGACAGCCCGAGAAAGGCGGCCCGGTCGACGGCGGCAGCGTCGAGCGTCTGAATGGCGGCGGCGCCGCACTCTTCCATGGTGAACAACCGCGACACCGATTCGCTGCGGCCAGTACCGGGTGGGTCGACCAGCAGGGTCCGTCGGCCCTGAGCGTGCAGGTCGGCAAGCTGTGCGCCCCAGCTGGTCTCACCGTCCATGAACACACTCGGCCACAACAGCGCCACAGGGCCGTCGGCGGGTCCGGCGTCCTGAACGTGGAGCCGGCCCAGCGTGGTCGGCACGAAGAGGCTGCGGGAGGTCGGCGGCGTCACAAGTAACGTCCCCACCATGCGAGGGCAGCACGACTGCCCGGCTCGTAGCCGTCGAAATAGATGCCGTAGTGGTCGATGCCGGGGATGACCTGATAGTCGACGACGCTGCCTGGAATGGTCTCCAGTACTTTCGCCGCGCGGCCGCCGTTGTCGGCGATGGGGAACAGGTCTTCGTCACCGGCATCGATGATCAGGGTGGGGATCCGGAGCCGCTCGACCTGGGCGAGCGGGTCGAAGTGCGCCAACGTGGCCATGTACGGGGTGCCCGCCATGTTCGGCCAGGGATCGACACCCTGGGGAATCGCGGGTGCGTCACCGCGCGCGGTGTCGATCGCACGCTTGCGGGCAAAGTCTGCCACTGGTCCACTCAGCGGGGCGATGGCGGGCACCTGCACCGCCAACGCCTTGACCCGGTCGTCGTTGGCAGCCAGATGCACGGCGACACCGCCGCCGAAGCTGGTGGCCCACAGCCCGATCCGGGCGGGATCGACGTTGGGCTCACCTTCGATGTAGTCCAGGGCCGAGCGCAGGTTCGCCGTCCATGCGACTGGATCCACCAGTTCCCGGATGAACCGCACCCGGGTGAGTGCCTCATTGCTGTCATCGAGGTCGGGGATGTCTCCGACCAGCTGCAGCGGAGATCCGGAGCCGAACCAGCTGCTCTGGGTGAACGTCAGGGTGATCATGCCTGCTGCGGCGAAGAGCGCCGCGTAGCGTTCGGCGGTGAGCTTGCTGCCACCCCACCCGTGACACAACACCACAGCGGGCAGGGTGGCGTCGGGGTCAACGGTCGACGGTCGGTACACGTCCGCGTCGAGCGCGATGCCATTGCTCCACACGGTGACCTGTTGCCGGCCGACCCCGTCGGGCATGACCAGCGGCGGATAGACCTTTTCAGCCATGGCTCGCCTCCTCCAGGGTCGATTCGGCGGGCCAGACCTCAGCGAGCCTGTCCTTGTCCGTCGCCGCCGAGTGGATGCCGACCACACGCCAGCCCCGATCGGACTTGGCGACGCTGAACTGCACCGCCCAGCGCTGGATCTCGGTCTCGTCGGCGCGGCGTCGCGACCAGATCACCTCAATGGCGGCACCAACGGAGTTGTAGACAAGCACACGCCGGTCGGGCACCACGGTGTGGCTGTATCCGGACTCGCGCAGCGGCGCGTAATTGAGGTCCAGGAAGCCGCGCACGCTCTCGTCATCGAGACACCAGAAGGACTGCTCCAGTCCCGTGACGTGCAACGGAGTGCCCCAGTAGTCATGAATGAACTCGGGACCCTCGTCTGACGTGCCCGCAGCCACGGCCACCCATCGCGGCAGATAGTCCTCGAAGAACCATTCGGTCACCTCGGCCCGAGTGGCAGCGATTTGATCATTGGACATTACGACAGATTCCTTCCGAGAAGGATTTCAGCGGTCGATGAATTCGAAATCGAGAGAGGGGGGACCCTCTTCACGCGCCCTGACCGGGGTTGCATCGCGCGAGCACCGCCCGGCGACTGACCCGGAAGTCGACCCTCGGCGGCAGCCCGCCGTTCAGTGGCCGGCACCCAGCGGTCTCTCGGTCGCTCGCTGCGCCAGGACTGAGGCGGCATCGGCGATCGGGAAGCGCCCTTCACCGAGCGACTCCTTCGTCATGACCGAGGACGCTAGCAGCGACTATACGAGATGTATAGCGTCAAGCCCTTATGAGATGTCAGTGACCCGGACACCCGCCTTGAACCTGCCTCCGAAAGTGAGATCACCAGCCGTCACCCACGGCCTACCGGGTGGGCTTCGGGGTGACCTAGCCCTCAGAGCTCGCGCCGGCAAGGCGCAGGGCGAAGTCGCTGTACTGCCAGACGATGGCATCCTCTGCAAGTTCGCCGTCTTCGCGATACCACGCCGCGACTCCCATACCGAGGTCGAGGATGGCGTAGGCAACCAGCCGCGCCGAGGCGACCTTGAAGCACCCCTCGGCCACACCTGCGTTGACGATCTGGCGAAAGCCGGCTTCGTACTCCGCGCGCAAGGCCAGCACACGACCGCGATGCGGCTCGACGAGGCTGCGAATCTCGCGATTGCCGACGAAGGCCTCGAGCCGGTGCCGGGCGTGGTAACGGACGTGCGCCTCGGTGGCGCGGCGAAGGCGTGCCACCGAACCTTCACTGCTGGCGACGGCCGCACGGTGCGCGCTAAGGAGGTCTTCCATCGTGGCGGTCATGATCTGGGCGAGCAGGTCCTGTTTGGACGCGACGTGCTTGTAGAGGCTCGGGCCGCGCATACCCACCGCGGCCCCGATGTCGGCCATCGTGGTCGCCTCGTAGCCGAGGCGCGTGAACAGCTCCAGCGCCGCCGCACGGATGTCGTCGGATCGGCCCATCTTCGCCTCCACATGCAGGGCTAACGGATGATAGCTGAACCCGCTGGCAACTGTGAGCTGCACCATGGGGGATTGCGGGTTGCCAAGCGCTCGCTTAGGGTCCTGGCTAATACTCAGTAGCCGGATGGGATGCGCCATGACAGTCGACCTCACCCAGGATCCCGTCGTCGCGGACCTCGCGCGCCGCACTGCCGACTTCGTCCGCGAGGTGGTGATCCCTGCCGAGGAACAGCACCGTGGCGTCGCGCGCACCGAGAACGTGCGGCTCGGGCTGCAGCGGGCCGCGAAGGATGCCGGCGTGTTCGCGCCGCACGTCGGCGAGGAGTTCGGCGGGCACGGGCTGGACATGCGGGGCAGGGCTGCCGTCTTCGAGGAAGCGGGGTACTCCCTGCTGGGCCCGCTTGCGCTGAACATCGCCGCCCCCGACGAGGGCAACATGCACATGCTCGAAGCCATCGCCACCGCCGAGCAGAAGGACCGGTATCTGCGCCCGCTCGCGGCTGGGGCCATACGGTCGTGCTTCGCGATGACAGAGCCGGCGCCGGGCGCGGGTTCCGACCCCAGTGCGCTGGCGACGCGCGCCGTACGTGTTCGGGGCGGCTGGCGCATCGACGGGCACAAATGGTTCATCACCGGTGCCGACGGCGCGGGGTTCGCCATCTGCATGGCCAGGACGTCGGGTGAACCCGGGGACCAGGGCGGCGCGACCATGTTTTTGGTCGACGCCGACAACCCCGGCATGAAGACGGTCCGGCACATCGAGACGCTCGACGAGAGCCTCTACGGCGGGCACGTCGAGCTGCTCTTCGAGAACTGCGTCGTACCGGACGAAGCGGTGCTCGGCGAAGTCGACCAGGGCTTCCGCTACGCGCAGGTACGGCTGGGGCCCGCGCGGATGACGCATTGCATGCGGTGGCTGGGCATCGCCCGACGCGCGCAGGACATCGCCGTCGGCCGGGCCGCCGACCGCCGGCTGTTCGGCTCACGGCTCGGCGATCTCGGCATGGTGCAGCAGATGATCGCGGACAACGAAATCGACATCGCCGCCGCTCGGGGGCTGATCCTCCAGGCGTCCTGGGAGTTGGATCAGGGGCGTTCGGCCTCGCAGTCCACCTCGATCGCCAAGACCTTCTGCGCCGAAGCGGTGTGGCGGGTGGTGGACCGCGCGCTGCAGATCTGCGGCTCGCTCGGTGTGTCCGGCGACATCCTGCTCGGCCGGTTCCTGCGGGAGGTCCGGCCCTTCCGCATCTACGACGGGCCATCCGAAACCCACCGCTGGGCCATCGCCCGCCGCGTCATGCGCCGCCACACCGAGGCGGCGGCACAGTGAGCTCCGCCCGTCACACCGCAGTGGACGGTCTCGACCTGACGGCACTCGAGCGGTACTTCGACGAGTACGTGCCGGAGTTCCGGGGCCGGCTCACCGCCGAACCCTTGCAGGGCGGCCGGTCGAACCTGACGTACCTGGTCACCGACGGGCGGACACGGTGGGTTCTTCGCCGTCCTCCGCTGGGCGGGCTCACCCCCTCCGCGCACGACATGCGGCGCGAGTACCGGATGGTGGCCGCACTCGCCGACAGTGACGTCCCCGTGGCACGTGCGGTGAGCCTCGCGGACGCCGAGGTGCTCGGCGTGCCCTTCGCGGTGGTCGAGTACGTCGACGGGACGGTGATCCGGACGGTCGAGCAGCTGCACGCACTGCGGGACAGCGATATCACCCGCTGCGCCTACGGCCTGGTCGACGTGCTCGCGCGCCTGCACGCCGTCGATCCGGATGCGGTGGGGCTGACAGGGTTCGGACGCCCGCAGGGCTATCTGGCGCGCCAGGTCCAGCGCTGGTACGACCAGTGGCAACGCGTTCGGACCCGGGAGCTCGGCGACATGGAGCTGCTGCACAAGCGACTCGCCACCGCTTGCCCGGCGGAAAGCGGCGCGTCCATCGTGCACGGCGACTATCGCATCGACAACACCATCCTCGACCCCGCCGACCCGGGCACCATTCGTGCGGTGGTCGACTGGGAGATGGCCACCCTCGGCGACCCCCTCGCCGATCTCGGTCTGCACCTTGTCTACGCCGACCCGTCCTTCGCTCCCGTGCTCAGCGGATCGGCCGCATCGACCAGCGAACGGCTCCCCGCAGCGGCCGACCTCGCCCAGCGCTACGCCGAGGCCAGTGGGCGGGATCTCGGCGAACTCGGCTTCTATCTCTCTTTGGGCTACTTCAAGATCGCCGTCATCGCCGAGGGGATCCACGCCCGCTTCCAGCAGGGGCTGACCCGCGGCACAGGATTCGACACGGTTGGGCAGGCCGTCGCGCCACTGACCGCCGCCGGACTTCGAGCGCTGTCGCACCAGGAGCCGCTATGAGCAACGTCCTTGACCTCTTCCGACTCGACGCCAAGGTTGCCGTGGTCACCGGGGCGAGTTCCGGTCTCGGCGCCGGGTTCGCCCAGGCGCTCGCCGAAGCGGGCGCCGACATCGTCCTTGCCGCCCGCCGCGCCGACCGGCTGGCAGATGTCGCGAAGCAGGTGCACAACACCGGCCGCCGCGCCCTCACGGTGCCCACCGACGTCGCCGATCCGGAGCAGTGCGAGGCGCTGGCCCGGTCGGCAGTCGGCGAGTTCGGCCGCGTCGACATCCTGATCAACAACGCCGGCACAGGCACCGCGGTTCCGGCCCTCAAGGAGAGTCCGGAAGAGTTCCGCCGCGTCATCGACATCAACCTCAACGGCGCCTACTGGGCGGCACAGGCATGCGCCCGCGTCATGGAGCCCGGCTCCAGCATCGTCAACATCGCCAGCGTGCTCGGTCTGATCAAGTCGTACGCCCCACAGGCAGCTTACGCAGCCAGCAAGGCCGGACTCATCGGCCTCACCCGTGATCTCGCCCAGCAATGGACAGGGCGCCGGGGCATCCGGGTCAATGCCATCGCCCCGGGATACTTCGCCAGCGAGATGACCTCCGAGATCCCCCAGGACCAGGTCATGGCGTTCATCCAGCAGACCAGCCCGCTGGGCCGGGTGGGGCTGCAGCGTGAGCTCGACGCCGCGGTCGTCTTCCTCGCGAGCCCCGCCTCGTCCTACATCACCGGCATCACGCTCGCCGTCGACGGCGGTATGTCCGGTCACTGACGGCGGGCGTGCCTGTGCAGCACGACACCCGTAGAACGAAGCTCCCGGCCGACAGACAGTCGGCCGGGAGCTTCTTCGTCCTACGATCGACAACTGCCCACGCGTTCGGTGGCGTCGGGCGAGGCGCCCTCGCGTTGGGCATCACGCCTGCCGATCCTTCAAGAGCGCCATGCCCGGCCCGTTTCCTCGTGTATCAGCAGTGCGACGGCTCAGCCCACGATGGGCAGCCGCAGTGCGGCCGGGGCCTCCGCGGGAACAGCAGGGTCGACCGGAGCAACCGGGTCCAGCCGACGATACGGCTGCGACTGAGCAGGCCGCGGATCGGCCTCACCCTTGTTGGGCCAGAACGAGAAGGCACGCTCCGCCTTGGCCGTGATGGTCAGCGACGGGTTCACCCCGAGGTTCGCGGTCAGCGCTGTTCCGTCCACGATGGACAGTCCCGGGTAGTTGAACACCCGGTGGTACGGGTCGATCACGCCGTCCTCCGACGAGGTCCCGATGGGCGCTCCACCGAAGAAGTGGGCGGTCATCGGCCTGTTGAAGATCTCGCCCCACATCCCGCCCGGGACACCGCCGATGTGCTCGGCGGTGCGCAGGTTCGCCTCGTGCCCGGCTGGGATGAACGTCGGGTTCGGCTCGCCGCGTCCCTGCTTCGAAGTGAATCTGCGGCGCCCGAACAGGCCTCTCCTGGTGTACGTGGTGAGCGAGTTGTCCAGGCTCTGCATCACCAGCAGCATCATCGTCCGCTCGCTCCACCGGTAGCCGTTGAACAACGTCATCGACTTGACCGGCTCTCGCAGGATCGTCAGCAGCATCTGCAGCCACCGCGGCGTGGGCAGCGAGCCGTCCGTGGCGATGGTCTGCATCAGGCTCATCCCGTTGCTGCCCTTGCCGTTGCGCAGCGCCTGGATGTGCGTGTTCTCGTCCGGGTGGATCGACGAGGTGACCGACACACCGCGGGTGAAGTCACGCTCGGGGTCGGCCACGGCCCGGCTCGCACCGATGATCGCCTCCGAGTTCGTGCGCGTCAGTTCCCCCAACGTCGGCGAGAGCTCCGGCAGCACGCCGTTGTCCCGCATGCGGTGCAGCAGCCGTTGCGTACCCCAGGTGCCGGCAGCCAGCACAACCCGGGATGCCGTCAGGTTCCGCCGGGAGCGACGCGACCGCTTGCCCGTCCTGTGCACGTCCACCACGAACGACCCGTCCGGCCTCGGTCGCACCGCGTCCACCGTGGTCAGCGGGATGACCTCCGCGCCGGCGCGCTCCGCGATGTACAGGTAGTTCTTGACGAGGGTGTTCTTCGCGCCGACCCGGCACCCGGTCATGCAGGAGCCGCACTCGGTGCAGCCGGTGCGCCGTGGCCCAGCGCCGCCGAAGAACGGATCGTCGGCGGACTTGCCGGGCTCGCCGAAGTACACCGCCACCGGCGCCGGTTGGTAGGAGTGCGCCACGCCCATGTCAGTCGCGACCGCACGCATCACTTCGTCGCAGGCCGTCACGGTCGGGTTCGTGACCACGCCCAGCATGCGGCTGGCCTGGTCGTAGTAAGGCGCCAGTTCCGACTCCCAGTCGGTGATGTGCGCCCACTGCCGATCCGTGTAGAACGGCTTGGGCGGCCGGTACATCACGTTGGCGTACACGAGCGAACCACCACCGACACCGGCACCCGCCGCCACTATGACGTCCTTGAGCGGGTGGACGCGCTGAATGCCGAAGCAGCCGAGCGCGGGCGCCCATAGAAAGCTCTTGAGATCCCACGACGTCTTGGCGAACTCGTCGTCGGCGAACCGACGCCCCGCCTCGATCACGGCGACCCGATAGCCTTTCTCCGTGAGCCGGAGGGCCGCGACGCTGCCCCCGAAGCCCGATCCGACCACGATCACGTCGTAATCGGCTGCCATCTCGCCGTCGGGCGCACTGCTGTCACTCGCGTTCGTCGATCCGTCTTGGTCGGAGGATCTGCCGGGCAAGGGCTGGGCCATGTGCTGCCTCTTGTCTCTAGCTCAGTCTGGTTCGTCCGCGGTCACTGCGGAAAGCGGGGTACCGAGGAGGCCGTGCGCGCAGTAGCAAGCCGACATCGAGCGGTCCCGGCGGCAGGCGATCATTTCGCCAGAAACCGGCGTGCGGTGTTTGTGGCCACTCGGCCCTTGCCCATCTCGCAACGGCTTCAGGGGTCCGTTCGACGATTGACGGACACCGGGCGAGTCACGTCCTGTGCCCGGCCAATTACGGCAGCAGGCCGGCACCGCATGGAGTCATCGCGACAGGCCTCCGCTCCCAACCCCCGGCGTCGGTACCGACGTTGAGCAGGACATAGCCAATCGGGCGGCGCAGCGCAGCCGTCCTTGTCCTCATGGAGGATTGCGGGAAGCAGCGCGCAGAGCACCCGGCCCTTGCAGTCGCCAATCCGGCGCGCGGTGCCGAGTCCGGGCCGCCCGCCGGAAATCATCAAGGCGACACCCATGGAACCTGGGGACCGCTCACTCAGGGCGAGCAGCCATCGAAGAGTCGATCAGCCGGCGTCGTCTTCTGCGCGCATGACGGATCCGGACGGCGACCACTCCGAGGTTTCGATCATCGAGTAGTCGTCAGGCCGCTTGTCGAGCCGCTCCATCCGACGTCCTTCGAAACGCTCAAGAGTTTCCCTGTCCAGCGGTGGAACGAACGCGTTGTCCACCACCGTGTACTCGGCGGCCAGCCGACCGATGGGAGCAATCGCACCGGTGTCGACCCTTCCGCGTGGCAGATAGAGGTCGTCGCGGACGTAGAACTGCACAACCCGCCCGACCACAAGGTGGTTGACCCCGTCCGGCGCGGGGACGATCATCTCGACCGCGCACTCGAACGCGATCGGCGCGCCCGCAATACGCGGCGGCTTCACGGCAGCACTCGGCACCTTCTCCAGCCCAACCATATCGAACTCGTCCTCGTCGGGTTCGAACTCATTCGCGCTGAGATGCAAAGGCAGCGCCTGCGGCAGCGTGGCCAGGTGAGTCACGAATTCCCCGGTGTCGCGCATATTGACAAAACTGTCCTTGAGCGTGACGCCATCGGACCGGGGCTGGATGGACAATGAGACCATAGGCGGCTTGCGCCCCACCACAGTAAAGAACGAGATCGGTGCCAAATTCCCGACCCCGTCGGTCGACAGAGTGCTGACCCAGGCGATGGGCCGCGGGATGACGCTGCCGATCAGCAACTTGTACGCTGATTCAGCGGTGAGATTCTCGGCGTCGATGTACAACTTAGCGATCCCTTCAGCAACTCGGCCAAACCGCCAAGCTTGACCTCGGCTCCATGAGTGCGATGACTCGAACAATCCCGTTGTTCGTTCACACGATTTCTCTTCTTCGCCACCTTGTGGGCGCACTGCTCAACCACCCGGCAACGGTAGTTGCAGATCGAGTAGAGAAGTCCATTTCGAAAGCCCTGCGGAGGGGACCTCTTCCGCATGTCCTGGGTACCGCAAACGAGCCACGAGCCCTGGGCGGGACACCACGCAGGAGATCAGGGCACGCAGTTCTCCTTCCAAGCAAGGCAGGCCCTCGAGAGACTCCTTCGTTCTCAACGAGAAAGCTAGCAGCGACTATACGAGATGTATAGCCTCGAAGAGATGGTTCGGACCTGACGCTCGCGGCTCGGTAGCGGCGGGTGCCGACTGGAGACCAAGATCGAAAACCGCATGGGCCAGGCGGCGTACCCTCATCCGGCCCGTCTCTTCTCGGCGTCAATCGCCAGGAACCCTTGCAGCAGCGCCCTACAAACCAGGCTCGACACCGTCGCACTGACGGCCGACGCCGAGGGAGGGAAGGCAGCGCGGACTCCGGCGAAGCTGACTTGGCGGGCCCGGACGGTTCCGTGATCTCCACCGACTGCGCTGCGGCGAGAAGAGGGCCACGACAAGGTCACCTTGCCTCGGACTACCGGGTACCAGTCGTCGACGTCGGTCCTCGAGTTCATCGCGTCCGACAAGGCCGGCCACCGCTCCAACGGCACGGGCGGCCCTTGTGCCATTCGCTGCACCCGCCCCGACCAAGAACAGCTTCTGGCGAGGGGAGCAGGACAGCCGCGTCGGCGTGCGCGACCAAAATCAGCAGGAGGAGCTCACCCGCCTCCGCCGACAACTGAGGGGCGACCGGCAAGAGCGCCAACGACTTCAGCAGCAGGTTGATGCCACAGCGACCGTCCTCGTCGCCCTCCTCGCCGAGAACGCCGTCCTGCGCGAACAACTGGCGGGAAAGGCAGGCCACAGGCGTCCTGGGACGCCGGCACCGCCTGGCTGCGGATTACTCGCGGGCCCGTGCTTCGACGCGGGTGAGGCTTTGACGGCGGGAGCCACCGGTTATCGAAGGAAGAAGTTGAGGAGAGCGTCGGTGCGCTTGCTGAAGGGGGCATAGAGGAGGCGGACGGCGTTGAAGCGGCCTTGCACATAGATGCCCTTGGGGTGGCTGAGCGTCCGGAACCCCTCGATCCCGTGGTACTGACCCATCCCGCTGGCGCCGACGCCGCCGAAGGGAAGGTCGTCCTGCCCGACGTGCATGACGGTGCCGTTGACGGTGACGTTGCCGGAGGTCGTGCGGTCGAGGACCTTGCGCCGGTCCGCGTCGTTGCTGCCGAAGTAGTAGAGCGCGAGCGGTCGTGGTCGTGCGTTGACGTAGTCGATGGCCTCGTCGATGTCGCGGTAGGGGAAGATCGGCAGGATGGGGCCGAAGATCTCCTCGTGGGCTATCCGCATCTCGTCGGTGACGCCGAGCACGACGGTCGGTGCGAGGGTGTGCGGGCGGTGGGCGGCCTCGCCCGGCCGGTGGCCAACCTCGATGATCCGTGCCCCACGGCTACGGGCGTCTTCGATCAGGTCGGTGAGGATCGCGTACTGCTTGTCGTTGATGATCGAGGTGTAGTCCTTGCTCGTCGGACCACCGGGGTAGGCGGCCTTCACCAGCCTGTCGTAGCTGTCGACGAAGGTGTCGATCTCGGATTCGTGCACCAGGGCGTAGTCGGGGGCTATGCAGGTCTGCCCGCCGCTGAGGAGTTTGCCGAAGACGATGTCGGACACGGTCCGGTCTTGTACGTGTCCCCTGGCGACGATGGTCGGAGACTTGCCGCCCAGTTCCAGCGTGACGGGGACGAGGTTCTCGCTCGCCGCCTTCATCACGGCTCGTCCGACTTCGGTGCTGCCGGTGAAGACGAGATGGTCGAAGGGCAGGGAGGAGAACGCGGCACCGTCACCGCTGACGATCGTGACCTGCTCCGGTGGGAAGAGCTCGCCCAGTATCGACGCGAGCACGGTGTTCGTCGCCGGGGTGAACTTCGACGGTTTGAGCATGACGCGGTTGCCGGCGGCGATCGCGGTGACGACCGGCATCAGTGACAGGATGACGGGATAGTTCCACGGTGAGATGACCCCGACCACTCCGAGCGGCTGGTACTCGATGCGGTTGGTGCCCCAACGCATGTGCAAGGCGGTGTGGCGGCCGGTCGGGCGCATGAACCGCCGCAGATTGTGCTCCAGGTAGTCGATGCCCTGGACGACGCCGCCGAGCTCCATCATCGCGGTCTCGTGGCGCGAGCGGTTTCCGAAGTCGGTGTTGATCGCCTCCTCGATGGTGCTCCGCCGGGCGATCAGTGCCGCCTTGAACCTGCTCAGATCGCTGCGCCGCGCCGCCAGTGAGGGCGCTCCGTCGCGGCGGTAGGCAGCGCGCTGAACGGCGAGGATGTGGCCGAAGCGCTCCGCGTCCGTGGGCTGTGGGGTGACTTCTGTGATGGTCACGATGGTGGTCCTTTGCTGCTGGTGGGGACGACGGAGGAGCAGTGCCGCCTGGGATGTGGAGCGGGTCGCCGAGAGCGGCGGCCTCTGGTTAGGGGCGGGCCATGCGGCCCATGAACCGGACGATCAGGCGGCGCGGCAGGATCTTGCTGGCGAGGGCGATCGGGCGGCCGTTGGTGATCACCGACGGGGGCGCGGAGCGGCGGTCGAGCGTGTCGAGGGCCGTCTTGACGACGTAGTCGGGGGTGACTCGCTTCGCGCCGTAGTCGGCCGTCTCGCTGCCGGCGGCGTCGTAGAACTCGGTCTTCGTGGCGCCGGGGCACACGGCGAGGACGCGTAGGCCGGTGCCACGGTTTTCCTCCCACAGCGATTCGGTGAAGCTGAGGACGAAGGCCTTGGTGGCGCCGTAGACGCTCAGGTACGGGGTCGGCTGGAAGCCCAGCAGGCTGGCGACGTTGATCAGGATTCCGGTGTCGGCGGAGTTCAGCGGGTCGATGTAGGCGCGGCTGAGGTCGACCAGCGCGCTTACGTTCAGCGCGATCATGCTCTGCAGGCGGTCCGGGTCCTCGTCGGTGAGGGCGTTGTGGGTGCCGAAGCCGGCGTTGTTGACCAGTCCGGTGGCGTGGATGCCGCGGGATTCGAGTTCGGCGCGCAGCGTGCGGCCGGCGTCGGGCTGTCCGAGGTCGCGGGCGACGACGGTCACCGTGACGCCGTGGACGCGGGTGAGTTCGTCGGCCAGGTCCTTGAGCCGGTCCGCGCGGCGGGCGACGAGTACGAGATCCGCGCCGCGACGGGCCAGTTGGCGGGCGAATTCCGCGCCGAGCCCGGAGCTGGCTCCGGTGACGATGACGGTCTGGCGGCGATAGTCGATTTTGCTCACGCCTGCACTCTACGCACACATTTGCACTGAGTGCAAGTAATTGCATCTGGCGAAGAGATGTACCATCGGTGCATGACTCAGAAACCGGCCCCCCTCCGGGAACAGACCCGCTCGGTGGTTCGCGCGCTCCTCGCCCGGACCGCCCTCGAACTGTTCGCGGCCAAGGGGTACGACGACACGACCCTCGATGAGATCGCCGCGGCGGCGGGTGTCTCCAAACGGACCCTGTTCAACTACTTCCGGAGCAAGGAGGACCTCGCGCTCAACGGCCTGTCCGAGCAAGGGGAATTGATAGCCGCGCGGCTCGCCGAGCGCCCGGCCGACGAGGACCCGTGGACGTCGCTGCGTGCGGCGTTCCAGGTGCTCGAGGAGATGGACCTCACCGCCGAGCGCCGACTCGAGATGACCACGCTGCTGTTCGGCAACGAATCCCTGCGCGCCGGCCACGCCGAGAAGCAGGCCCGCTGGCAGGACCTGCTCGCACCGCTGATCGAACCGCGACTGCCCGACTCCGACCACCGCACTCTGCAGGCCCGCGCGATCGCGGCCGCGGCGATCACCTGCCTCCAGGCGGCAACAGAAGAGTGGATGCGCCTGGGCGGGCAGGTCGACACCTTCGACCTCTACGACACGGCCGTACAGGCCATTCGCCGCCCCGCCTCACCACCAGAGAAGACAACGACATGAGCAAGCGCCTGCCCCCCGCCGACCTGCCGAACATGGCCGCCGCCCTGCGCGCCGAACGCGCCGAGATGCTGGACTTCACCAGCAGCCTCACCGACGACGAATGGACCGCGCCCAGCGCCGCAGCCGGATGGCGCATCGCCGACGTCGTCGCCCACATCGGTGCGACGGCGCGGAGCTTCTACACGCCCGCCGGGCTGCGTACGAGCTTCGCCGCCAGCCTCGAACAGGCGAACGAAGACCCCGTCGATCGACGGCGAGACTGGAGCCGTGCCAAGGTCATGGCCGAGTATCAGCGCGCCGGCCGGCGCGCCACCACGCTCCTCGACGTCGTCTGGCGCACACCCGCCGCCCGAGTACGGGCACAGATGGCCGAACTCGGCCGCCACCCCCTGGGTCTGATGATCGGCGGCGCACTCGTCTTCGACCACCACACCCACCTGCGTCACGACATGGCCCCAGCGCTCGGCCGGTCCGTGCCGTCCACCGATGCGGACAGGATGCGCGCGGTCCTGACGTGGATGATCGCCGTACTGAACCATCAGGTCGCGCAGGCACCGGTCGCCGGGCTCGACGCCCGCGTCGCACTGACGCTCACGGGCCCAGGCGGCGGGACCTGGTGGATCGACGAGGCCGGGGGCCTGGCTCCCTCCGACGGCGCCGTCGCCGCGCACGTCACCGCCCCCGCGCTGACCTTCCCCGACTGGGGCACGCAGCGCTCTTCCTGGCGCGACAGCGACGTGACGGTCACCGGCGACGCCGAACTCGCCGCCCGCTTCCTCGACACCGTCAACGTCATCTGACCGGAGCACCAGAGGCCCGCCTCCCAGGCAGCCCCGGACCGCTTGTCCGCCACTTCTGGTGGCGGCGAGTTCCGGCCGGGGTGCCTCGGCTTCGAGCACACTCTTTTGGGAGAGAGCCCGGTCACAGGAATGGGGCGCGCTCCCCGCGCGAGCGGCCGAGGGGAGTCGGCGGCACGCCGGGGACGGCGGACTCACACCGGCCTCTTGGCGGTCCGGGCGGGCGTGTCCACTCTTACCCTCCGTCGCCGCGGCGCTGCTGCCGCCGGAGGAGGTCGACACGACGTCCGCAGCGAAGACGGCCGACCGCCTACAGCCCTGTCTCCTGCGCGCCGTCGGCGACTCATGGCACGGGTGAGCGCCGCCCGCGCAGCTCGCGGTCAGGCACCGGCAGCCGCCGCGGCATGCGCCGCCCGCACCGCGATCTTGTCGATCTTGCCGACCGCGTTCTTGGGGATGGCCTCCACGACGACGTAGGAGGTCGGCCGCTTGTAGCCGCTGAGGCTCTTCGCACAGAGGGCTTCCAGCGCTGCCGGATCGACCGTCAGATCCGGTCGTGGCTGCACATACGCGACGACGACTTCCCCCCATTTCTCATCGGGGACGCCGATCACAGCGGTCTCGAGGACGGACGGGTCACCGGCCAGCACGTCCTCGATCTCCTTGGGGTAGATGTTCTCCCCACCGCGGATGATGATGTCCTTCGAGCGCCCGACCAGCGTCAGGTATCCCTCCGCGTCGAGGTGGCCGATATCGCCCGTGTGCAGCCAGCCGTCGACGACGGTCCGGGTAGTTTCGTCCGGGCGCCCGAGATAGCCGCGCATGATGTTGGCACCCCGGACGAGGATTTCGCCGTTCTGCCCCGGAGCCGCCTCGCTGCCGTTGTCACCGCCGATGCGTATGTCCTGCCCGGGGAAGGGCAGTCCCACGGTCCCGGCGCACCGGCCACGGGGTTGACCGTGCAGGCGCAGGAGGTCTCGGACAGCCCGTACCCCTCGATGAGCGGAAACCCGTACCGGGCCTCGAAGCGAGTCAGCAGCTCGGCGGGCGCCGGCGCCGCGCCGCAGATGCCGTAGCGCACGGACGACGTGTCGGGCCGTACGGCATCCGGCAGGGCCGCCAGCATGTTGTAGATGGTGGGGACGGCGCTGAAGAAGGTGGGGCGCTCGCGCTCGATGACGTCGAAGAAGGTGTGGGGATCGAACCGGTCGGCGATGACGACGGCGGCGCCCACGAGCAGCGGCGTGAGCACGCTGACCACGACGCCGTTGACATGGAAGAGCGGCAGGATCAGCAGGCTCCGGTCGGCCGGCCCCAACTCGAGGGCCTTGCTCGCCATGTCCGTCATGGCGTCGATGTTGGCGTGGTCGAGCATCACGCCCTTGGGCACTCCGGTCGTGCCGCTGGTGTAGATGAGCAGGGCCAGCGCGGAGGGGTCCGTGTCCGGGGTGCGGTCTGTGTCTGCCGTCGCTTCGTACAGGTCGTCGACGGCGAGCGTGACGATGCCGTCATCAGCCCTCGTGCCGTCCTCGACGACGACCAGGCGTGCGCCGGAGTCGGCCAGTTGGCGCGCGACCTCGACGTCGGTCAGCTTCGGGTTGACCGGGGTGACGGTGGCGCCGAGCCGCCAGGACGCGAACAGCAGCAGGACGAACTCGATGCGGTTCGTCAGTTTGAGGGCCACGACGTCGCCGGCCCCGACCCCCAGGTCCTGAAGGTGGCGCGCTGCCGCCCGGACACGGTACAGAAACGATGCGTTGGACAGCGACCGGCGCCCGTCGGAAACCGAGGGTCCCTGCGGGTCGAGTTCGGCGCGGCGGTCGGGCAGCGAGGCGAAGTTCATGGCGGATGTCCCTGTCCTGTGTGGAGTGCGGTCGGGTCGAGGAGTCGAAACAGCCGGCTCCGTCAGCGGGCCGGGCAGGCCGGCGGAGCGGCGCAACAGCCGTCCCGCGGTGTGGGTCTCAGAGGCTTCGGTCGCCAGAAGTGACCCGCTCGCTTTCGCGGAGCAGGTACTTCTGGATCTTGCCGGTGGAGGTGCGGGGCAGTTCACCGAAGACGACCCGCTTGGGCGCCTTGAACCGTGCGATCCGGGATTTGACGTGGTCGATGATGTCCTGCTCGGTGGCGACCGCATCCGGCCGCAGGACGACGTACGCGACGGGCACCTCGCCCCAGCGCTCGTCCGGGGCGCCGACGACGGCGACTTCGAGGACCGCCGGGTGGCTGGCGACGGCCTGCTCGACCTCGATCGAGGTGATGTTCTCGCCGCCGGAGATGATGACGTCCTTGCTGCGGTCCCTGAGCTCGATGTACCCGTCGGGGTGGCGGACGCCGAGATCGCCGGTGCGGAACCAGCCGTCCGGTGCGGCCGCGGCGGTCGCCGCGTCGTCCTTGAAGTACCCCAGCATCAGGTTGTTGCCGCGCAGCCGGATCTCACCGATCGTCGTGCCGTCCGCGGGGACGTCCTTGTCACCGTCGACCACCCGGGCGGTGAGGCCGATGACGTTGGCCACGCCCTGACGCGCACGGAGCCTGGACTGCTCCGCGGCGCCGAGGCCGTTCCATTCGGGGTGCCAGTCGCACAGCACCGCAGGGCCGAACGTCTCGGTCAGTCCGTACAGGTGCGTGACGTGGATACGCAGGTCCTCGGCGGCGGCCAGCAGGGTGGGGCTCGGTGGCGCCCCGCCGGTCAGGAAGCGGATGACGCCCTCCGAGTCGCGGCCCGCCTCCGGGGCGTTCACCACCATCGACAGCACCGCGGGGGCGCCGCACAGATGGGTGATGTGATCGTCGTGGATGTGCCGCCAGATCTCGGAGGCCTCCACCTTGGGCAGGCATACGTGCGTGCCGCCGGCGGCGGTGACCGCCCAGGGGAAGGACCAGCCGTTGCAGTGGAACATCGGCAGCGTCCACAGGTAGGCGGAGGCTGCGCTCAGCTGGGTGTGCGTGACCATCGCGAGTGCCTGGAGATAGGCGCCGCGGTGGTGGTACATGACGCCCTTGGGACGGCCGGTCGTTCCGGAGGTGTAGTTGACCGACAACAGCGCCCGCTCATCGGACAGCGGGACGGCCGTCGGCTCGGCGGCCGCGAGGAGTACGTCGTAAGTGCCGTCGTCGCCCGGGCCCGCGCGCATGATCACGGGTGGGTTCGGCATGCCGTCTGTCGCCGTGGCCACGAGGTCGTCGAACTGCGGGGTGGAACTCGGCGTAGGTGAAGCGCCGGTGTCCGTCGATCACGGCCGTGCGCTCGGGAAACACCGCGGCCGACCGGTCCAGGAACGAGACAGGACTCAGCGGCTCGAATGACAGGACGGGTATCAAGGCTTGCTCCGTTGCACAGCGGGGGTCATGGGGACCGCCCGCGGCCGGTGCCGGACCGCACGGTCCGGCGCGCTCACCGCGGACGCAGCAGTGGGCACCCGCGGAGCGAACCTCTCCCCGCTACATCCCCACGTACACCGGGTAATCGATCTCGGTACCGGACATCAGGTCGAAGGCACGCTCGACCAATTCGTCCGTTCCGACGGCCACTCGCACATCGCCCGACCGAACCGCGTCGGTGACTTGGGTGCCGCCGAAAATCAGCTTGAGGAAGGTCCGCGTACGACAGTGGATCTCAAGGTCGGGGCGAACAGGTGATGGGCCGCTCCTCGTCCACATCCGGCCGTCGGCGATCTCCACATGGAACGTCTCTCTGCCCACGTGCAGCTCGTAGATCTCCTTGAGACCTGCGAGCTTGTCCGGCGTGACAACACTCGAAACACTCAGGGCAATGAGGTCCACCCGGGTCGTCGCCGTGTCGATCTCCGGAGACGGCGGAAGCCCCAGACCCCACCGGCCGAGCGCGATGAGCGGCTCACGGAGTCCTTCGCCCCTCTCGGTGAGCTCGTACACCGCCACCCCGGCGGGCGGCGGAAGCGTGCTCCGGCGAACGACGTCGGCGGCCTCCAGACTGCGAAGACGCGCGGTCAGACGGTTCGGCCCGAGGGCCGGGAGCGTGTCGGCGAGATCCTTGAACCGCTTGGGCCCGAGCAGCAGCTCACGCACGATCAGAAAGGTCCACCGTTCGCCGAGGACGTCCATGGAACGGGCGAGCGGACACATCTGGCCGTATGTTCGTGCAGTCGTCATCCCTCTACCATACGGCTCGATAACTCTTCACTATACGGCTCGCATACCACGCACGTGCGCGCCGGACTCATTGCCGCAGGCCCACCGCGTCGGCGAAGGCTTCGAGCTCACGGCGGATGTCGCCGGCGGGCTGGTACGTGATCTCGGTGACCCCCTGCGCCGCGAGGTCCTTCACCCTGGCGAGGACGTCCCCGGCAGCGCCGGTGAGGGTGTGCCCGACCAGCGTGTTACCCCCGGCGTTCCAGGCGGCGGTATCGGCGTCGTTCAGACGCAGCAGGTGGCCGTGGTGGACCGCGAGGTGGCGTTCGGCCTCCGGTGTCTCCAGCACGACGGCCAGCCATTCCAGCCCGCCGGGCAGCGCCTTGACCGCTTCCTCGCCGCCGAGTTCGTAGGAGATGTGGAACAGCTGCGCCAGCGCCGGGCCCGCCGCAGTGCGCAGTCGCTCACTGCCGAGATCCTCGCCGTCACCGAGCACGGACCCGGTGGTGCCGTAGACGACACTCTCGAACTTCTTCGTCACCTCTTCGGACACACCGTCGATTCCCATGATGAAGACACCGTCCCCGAGTGACTCGGCGATCGCCGTGCCCTTCGGGCCGATCGCCGCGATGTAGACCGGGATGGTGTCCGGCGCGCCCCGCGGGTATTCGGGGGTGTGCAGCATGCGCATCGGGCTGCCCTCCCACTCGACCGTCTCGCCCCTGAGGAGCGCGCGGAAGGCCGTGACGTAGCGGGTCATGTACGCCCACGAGACGGGCTGTTGTCCCATCGCGCGACGGCCCGTGTATCCGGTGCCGAACGCCACCGCGACCCGCCCGGGGGCCAGGCGTTCGAGAGCCGCGGCCCCGCTGGCGTTGACCATCGGGTGGCGCAGTGCCGGTACGAGGACGCCCGGTCCGAGCCCGATGCGGTGGGTGCGTTCGGCGGCCAGCGCCAGGGTCATCCACACGTCGGGGCTCTGCTGCGGTGTGTCGTACAGCCACGCACGCTTGAAGCCGAGTTCCTCGGCGATCCGGATGTGCTCGGGTGTGTGCAGCGTGGTCGCGAACGACGCCGATACGTCCAGGCCGGCGGGACTGCGGCCGTGGGTTGCGGAGGATGAAGAGGAGGTGGTCATGACTGCTTCCCCAGGGTGTTCGGGAGGCCGGTGGCGGGAACGTTGGCCAGCCGCAGCTGGCCGCGGGCGATGAGCTTGCCGTTGTCGACGCTGGTGACGGCCACCTGCCACAGTTGCTGGCTGCGCCCCTGCTGGATCGCTTCGGCCAGCACCTGAACCGTCCCGGCGGTGATCGGCCGGAGGAAGTCGGTGTTGTTGGCCACCCCTACGGCGACCTGGCCGAGATCGGCTATCGCTGCGGACGCGCCGACGGTGGCGGCGGACTCCACGGCGGTGGTGTAGACCCCGCCGTGCACAACTCCCCACGGGGTGTGATGCTCGGGTCCCAGCTGTATCTCGCCCCGCACCCGCGTGCCCGTGACCTCGGTGAAGGCCAGGCCGACGGACTCGACGAATGCGCTGCGGAACACGTCGAAGCCTGCGGGAGAAGTTTCGGTCCTGGGATGTGTCACTGTCTCGCCCCTACTCGTTCGCCTGGTCGAGTTCGCCCTCGGCCACCACGGGCATGGGAACTCCGAGGAGGCCGTGCGCGCCGTACCAGACGGGGCCGATGTTGAGCCGGTCGGGATAGCGGGCGGTGATCTCGTCGAAGAACTGCTGCGGGGTGGGCTTCTCGGCGAGCAGCCGCTGCGCGTCGCGCAGGTACTGGCGAGTCTCGTCGATGATCGCCGGGTCGTCGGGCAGGTCACGGTTCTTGTGGCCGGCCACGACAGAGCGGGGGTTGAGGGAGTCCAGAACGTCGAGGGCGGCCAGCCACGACTCGAATCCGCCGCCCGGGGTCTCCAGCAACATCTGGTGCACGCCGTTGTAGACGACGTCCCCTCCGACGATCAGCCCGATCGATGGGACGTGCAGCACGGTCGTGTCGTCGGTGTCGGTGTGACCGACCTCGACCGCCTCGATCCGGTGTCCCTCCAGCTCGAACCCGTCCGCGGGGACGGTCCGGTAGACGAGCGGGGTGTCCGGAATCAAGCCCGGGAAGTCCGCGTCCCAGAACTGCGCGCGCCCTTCGACGTTGCGGCGCATGATCCCGATGGTGCCCTCGGTGGCGTACGGGATCGCGTCGGGGAAGCGTTCCAGCAGCTGGCCGGTGCCGAACCAGTGGTCGCCGTGGCCATGCGTCGCATAGATGTAGGCCAGACGTTTGCCGGAGCGCTCCACCCAGTCACCGACCGCCTGCGTCTGCTCGCGGGTGAACGGCGGGTCCACCAGCACCGCATCCCGCTCCCCGACGATCAGCGTCGAAGCCAGCGGAGACGACACGATCCCACAACCGCCCGGCAACCGCTCGCGGCGGGCGCGCGGCACCCCGTCACAGACGTACACGTCATAGGTCAACTCAGCCATGCGTGGTGTTCCTTTCGGTGCCGTACGGCGGTGTGCCGTACGAGGGCGGTCAGGCTCGGGAGGCGAGACGGCCGATGGGACGACGTCCGGGCGCCGGTTCCGGCGAGAGCGAGGCATCACCGGACATGCGGCCGACCGTGGCCGGGGCAACGCCGGACGCGGGCCCGACAACTTCTCGGCGGCGCTATCCCAGTGGCGCGAGGAATTCCTTGATCAGGTTCGCCACCTTGGCGGGCTCCTCACGGGGAGACAGGTGGGCGACGCGCGGCAGCACCTCCAGTCGGGCGCCGACGATGCGTTCGGCCAGATCGCCGGAGTGCGGGGCTTGCGGCAGCGCCTTGTCCTCGGCGCCGGCGATCACCAGGGTGGGGGCGGTGATCCGGTGCAGGGCACCGACCACGTCGGTGCGGTCGCCCAGCACCGACCGCGCGGCACGGGCCAGCCCCGCGCGGTCGAGGCTGTCGACCGTCGCGGCGAGTTCGGAGGCCAACCCGGCGTCGTGACGGCGGGAATGGTCGCTGAGCATCCCGGCCACGACCAGCCGGCCCAGGCCACCCGGAATCCCTATCCGGGTGAGAAGGGAGGTCACACGGACCTGGAGGCGTTCGCGCAGGCCCACACCCCGGGCGGTGGTGTTGGACAGGACCAGGGCGGTCACACGGCGTGGCGCGGTGAGCGCGACCCGCAGCGCCACGATGCCGCCCCACGACAGCCCGAAGAAGACCGCCTGGTCGACGCCTGCGTCGTCGAGCACCCGCAGAGCGGCCTCACCGCACTCCTCCATGGTGAAGCGCCGCGAGGCCGGCGCGCTGCCGCCGGTGCCCGGGGGGTCGACCAGCAGTGTCCGCCATCCGAGAGCGTGCAGGCCGTCGAGCTGTGCGCCCCAGCTGGTGTCGCCGTCGCTGTAGAGGCTCGGCCACAGCAGAGCCACGGGGCCGTCGGCGGGGCCGGCGTCCTGCACGTGAAGCGGACCCAGGGTGGTGGTGGGCACGGTGAGCGCGTGTGGTGTTTTCACAGGTGCCGCTTCCACCAGTCGAGGGCGGCCCGGCTGCCGGGCTCGTAGCCGTCGAAGTAGATGCCGTAGTGGTCGATGCCGGGGATGACCTGGTAGTCGACGACGCCGTCGGGAGTGTTCTTGATAATTTCCGCCGCGCGGGCCCCGTTGTCGGCGATGGGGTACATCTCCTCGTCGCCGGCGTCGATGATCAGTGTGGGAATGCGCAGCCGGTCGACGTGGGCGAGCGGGCTGAAGTGCGACAGCATCGCCAGGTGCGGCGTTCCCGCCATGTTCGGCCACGGATCGATGCCCTGGGGAATCGGGTCCGTGTCGCCGCGGGCGGTGTCGATCGCGCGCTTGCGGGCGAGTTGTGCGAGGGGGCCGCCCAGTGGGGCGATGGCGGCCACCTGTACGGCCAGCGCCTTCACGCGGGGGTTGTTGGCGGCCTGGTGCACGGCGATGCCTCCGCCGAGGCTGGTGCCCCACAGTCCGATGCGGGCGGGGTCGACGCCCGGCTCGCCTTCGATGTAGTCCAGGGCCGCGCGCGCGTTCGCCGCCCAGGCGAACGGGTCCACCAGCTCGCGGATGAACCGCACGTCGGCGCGCGCCACGTTGCCGTCATCGGGGTCAGGGGCGTCGCCGACCAGGTGCAGCGGGGATCCCGAGTCGTACCAGCTGCCCTGGGTGAAGGTCAGGGTGATCATGCCGGCGGAGGCGAACAGTGCCGCGTAGCGTTCCGCGGTGAGTTTGCTGCCGCCCCAGCCGTGACACAGCACGACGGCGGGGAGGGCCGCGTCGGGCGCGAGGTTCGTCGGTCGGTACACATCCGCGTCGAGCGCGATGCCGTCGCTCCACACCGTGACCTTCTGCCGGCCGACGCCCTCGGGCATGACCAGCGGCGGATAGACCTTCTCAGCCATGGTTCGCCTCTTCCAGGGCGGGTCCGGCGGGCCAGACGTCGGCGAGCCTGTCCTTGTCCGTGGCCACCGTGTGGATTCCGACCACACGCCAGCCCTTGTCGGACTTGGCCACGCTGAAGTGCACCGCCCAACGCTCGATCTCGCTCTCGTCGGCACGGCGTCGCGACCAGATCACCTCGATCGTGGCACCGACGGTGTTGTAGACGGACACCCGCCGGTCCGGCACCGCGGTATGGCTGTATCCCGCCTCCCGCAGAGGCGCGTAATTCATCTCCAGGAAAGCGAGCACGCTCGCGTCGTCGAGGCACCAGAACGACTGGTCCAGGGCGGTGACGTGCAACGGGGTGCCCCAGAAGTCGAGGACGAACTCGTGCCCCTCGTCGGACGTGCCCGCGGCCACGGCGACCCAGCGCGGCAGGTAGTCCTCGAAGAACCAGTGCGTCACCTCGGCACGAGTGGCCTCGGTCTGACTGTCAGGCATGTCACGGATTCCTTTCGCAAAGGATTTCAGCAGCCGTCCAGTCGCGCCCAGACAGGGGAACGCGCTTCGGGCGCCATTGATCGCGGGGCGAGGGGACGACGCTTCCCCGCCTCACGGACCTGCATCAGCTGCGCGGCGACCTCGCGAACGAGGTCTTCGACGTCAGCCGCGTGACCGTCGGGTCGGGCGGCTCAGGATGGACGGCCACGCGCGGGCAGCATGGACGGCCAGACCTTCGGACCGGCTCGGGTTCGACCGGCGGGACCAACTCCGCAGCGACTGGCCGCCGTTCCGGCGACCGGTGCTCATGCGGCTCACGAGCACCTGCTGCTGGACCGATGCCGTGTGCGCTTCATGCGACCACGGAACGCAGCCCACCGTATGACTCCTTCGCCATGGCCGAAGACGCTACTGAACTTGAATTTGTGATGTCGGTCAGTCGTTCATGGCCAGGCCGGTGCCAGCAAGGCAGCCATCGACCACA
>NZ_JBTLMO010000060.1:0-45722 GCF_054462255.1 Streptomyces sp. SD15
ACCATCGCTGCCACACCGCACTCGAAGGCCAGCCCCCGATCAGCCGCGTCAACAACCCTGCGGGTCAATACACCTAGGGCCTGTCCGGCGGATCATGCCGCAGACGCGGGGCCTGGCACGCCCGCCCCCAAGCTCTCGGCTTCGCTCGAGCAGGGAGGTACCCCCTCCGGCGTTGTCGTCGGTTGCCGACTCCCCCAAGTTCTCGGCTTCGCTCGAACAGGGGGGACCCCCATCGCGTCGACGCCCTCCTCCGCCTTGCAGCTGCACGCACCAGGCCCCGCTCACCGGCGATTATCAGGCGCCGTTGCTTCCCTGCGACCTGATCCGCCGGACAGGCCCTAGCCCTGGTCGGGGCGGGCCACGGTGATGATCTCGGGAGAGGCGGGGGTGAGCGGCCCCCGTCCCCAGTCGCCGTACTGCTTGTCGACGGCGAGTCCGGCCGCCGCGAGGAACGTGGCCAGTGCGTCCGGGCCCAGGAACCGCAGCGTGCTGCGACTGACCGCCGGCCGCTCCCACACAGGGTGCTCGAACGTCTCGGTGAACGTCACCCGCTCCCCGGCCACCGGTGCCTCGACCTCGTGCCACACGCGTACGACCTCTCCCTGGGCGTCGATCGCTTCGCGCGGGTGCTCGGGGGTCCACCGCTCCCAGGCGCGGGCGGCGGGATTGCGGGTCTCGAAGACGAACCGTCCGCCGTCGGCGAGCGCGGCGCGCACGGAGGCGAGAGCGGTGCGTAACTCGTCGTCCCCCGAGAGCACTTGAAAGGTGTGCCCGGTCATCACGACGAGATCGAACTCCCGCTCCCAGCGCACGCAGGCGAGATCCCCGAGCACCCATTCGCAGGCGGCTCGGCGTCGCGCCCGCACCAGCATGGCCGCGGCGGGATCGAGCCCGCACAGCCGGCCCCGGTGCCCGGCCTCCCGGGCCCGCCCGAGCAGCCGCCCCGTCCCGCATCCGACATCGAGGACGGACCGCGCGGACATCACCAGGTCCAGATAGAAGTCGTCACTCGGCGCCCACGGATTGAGGGCGTCGTACAGGGCGGCGAGTGAGACGTCACTGAACGAACGGTCAGCCATCGCAGCAGTCTGTCAGGCCGCGGGCACCCCATGCCCGGGGCCTCGTAAAATCGCTCGACAGCGAACGGGCGGCCGAGGATGCTTCACCCCGATGACACGAACCGACACGCCCCCCGCCTGGGACGAGCGTTCACAGCTGACCACCTTCCTCGACTACGTCCGCGACACCGCCCGCGCCAAGTGCGAGGGCGTCTCGGCGGAAGACGCACGCAAGGCCCCGCTGCCCGGCTCCCCGCTGATGACCCTCTGCGGACTGATCAGCCACCTCCACTGGGTCGAGTACTACTGGTTCCAGGTGGTGTTCCTCGGCGAGGAGGACGAAGGCCCCTGGACGGACGAGGACCCCGACCGCGAGATGCGGATCGCTGTCGATGTGCCGCTGCCGGATCTCCTGTCGGCCTATGAGCAACAGGCGGCCCGTTACCGGGAGTTGGTGACCAAGCACTCCCTGGACGACACGGCGAAGCGCCCCATCCGCGACGGCCGGCAGGTCGACCTCCGCTGGATCCTCCTCCATCTGATCGAGGAGACGGGCCGCCACAACGGCCACCTCGACATCCTGCGCGAACTGCTCGACGGCGAGACGGGAGTCTGAACCCATGGGCGAGGCAGGCGGGTTGAACCCCACCATCCGAACCATCACCTTCGACTGCACCGGCGATCCGTACGATCTCGGCCTCTTCTGGAGCGAGTTGCTGGGCCTCCCGCTGGACGACGACGACAAGCCGGGCGATCCGGAGGCGCTGCTGCGCGTCCCGTCCGGCGGGCCGAATCTTCTCTTCGTCCGCGTCCCCGAGGGCAAGACGGCCAAGAACCGCATCCACCTCGACCTCCAGCCGCACGGCCGCACCCGAGCGGCGGAGGTCGCTCGCGCGCTCGCCCTCGGCGCCCGCCAGATCGCGGACCACACCCTCCCCGACGGCCGCGGCTGGTTCCTCCTCGCGGACCCCGAGGGCAATGAATTCTGCGTGGAGCGCGGGGAGTTGGGTTAGCGGTGGCGGATCCACGGCTGGAAAAGGTGACGCCGGACAACGTCGAGGCGGCCATCGCCCTGAAGGTACGTCCGGACCAGGAGCGCTTCGTCTCCCCGGTGGTCAAGTCACTCGCCGAGGCCTATGCGAACCCCAGGACCGCCTGGCCCCGCCTGATCTTCGACGGCGAGGAACTGGTCGGCTTCGTGATGGCCTTCTTCGACGTCCGCTTCGACCCGGACAACCCCGACGACGTTCCTCGCTCCGGCCTCTGGCGTCTGAACATCGCCGACGGCCGACAGAGGCGCGGGTACGGCCGGTTCGCCGTCGAGGCCGTGAGCGAGGAGATCCGCAGCCGCGGGCACTCCCGCTCCACGGTGACCTGGGGCGAGGGGGAGGGTGGGCCCGAGGGGTTCTATCTGGGGCTCGGATTTCGCCGCACGGGCGAGACGAGCGGGGACCAGGTGGTGGGGGAGCTGGACCTGAACGGGACGGTCCACCCCTGAACGTT
Source organism: Streptomyces sp. SD15 (assembly GCF_054462255.1). Lineage (NCBI taxonomy): Bacteria > Bacillati > Actinomycetota > Actinomycetes > Kitasatosporales > Streptomycetaceae > Streptomyces > Streptomyces sp. SD15. Next base: position 2,562 of record NZ_JBTLMO010000060.1, read on the forward strand.
CACTCTCCCGGCCGGTTGCCCGCCCTGCCGTAGCGACGGAAGGCGGCGGTCTCGATCGTCCACGGGCCGAACGGCACGGTGTCGCCGAAGATGTAGGGATCCTTGTCCTGGTAGCGGCCCTTGCACGGGTCGGAGTGCACCTCGATCGTGCCGGTGCGGGGATCAACGATCATGTAGTGGGCGATACCCATGGCGGGATACTCGGTGAGTTTTTCGGCGTAGTCGTTGTTCGGGTTGGAAGGGGAGACCACCTCGACGATCGCCAAAACCTGCGTGGCGTCGACGGCGAGGCCCTCTTCGTCGAATGCGGCCTCGGGCATCACGAGGGCATCCGGGCGCCGCATGCGGCCAATGGCTGGGTGCTCGATCTCGGGGCCAGTGGCGCAGACGTACCCGGGATGAGTAGCGGGGAGCTGCGCGTTGAGTTGGCGGCTGATGCGGTGGACTGCTCCCTCATGGCGTTTCGAGGGGCTCATCATCGCGAGAAACGGTCCGGAAGGTCCGATCTCCACATTCCAGGATCCCTCAAGGTGCTCGGCGTACGCCGTCAGCTCCTCGGCGATAGCGCGCATCTTCGCGTAGTCCATGCATTGAGGGTAGCGAGACGGATGCCTCCATGCTGGGTGGCAAGGCGAAGGCCCGTGCGTCCCTGAGAGGTGCACGGGCCTTCGTTCCCCGGGAACCGGACGTTCGGGCTCGGGTCAATGGGCCGGTGAAAGTCGGGTTCCATGGGTCACGGACCGACGGAAAAGGGGTGTGTCAGGCCGTGATCTCGGGGTCCTTGGCGAGGCGGGGAGCCGGGACGGTCTCCTTGACCTCGGGGTAGTGGCAGGCGGTCAGGTGGCCGTCGCGACTGCCCTCGACGTGCACCAGCGGCGGAGCCTCGGACGCGCACTTGTCCGTCGCCTTCCAGCAGCGGGTGCGGAAGCGGCAGCCGGACGGCGGGTTGATGGGGGAGGGCACGTCACCGGTGAGGCGGATGCGCTCACGGGCCGGAGCGTCGTCCGCGGTGGCCTCGGGGACGGCGGAGAGCAGCGCGCGCGTGTAGGGGTGGCGCGGGTTCTCGTACAGGTCGGCGCGGTCGGCGATCTCGACGATCTTGCCGAGGTACATGACCGCGACGCGCTGCGAGAAGTGGCGGACGATGGCGAGGTCGTGGGCGATGAAGACGAACGCGATGCCCAGGTCCTTCTGGAGTTCCTGGAGCAGGTTCACCACCTGCGCCTGGATCGAGACGTCGAGGGCCGAGACCGGCTCGTCCGCCACGATCAGCTTCGGGTTCAGGGCCAGTGCGCGGGCCACGCCGATGCGCTGGCGCTGGCCGCCGGAGAACTCGTGCGGGAAGCGGTTGTAGTGCTCGGGGTTGAGGCCGACCGTCTCAAGCAGCTCGCGCACGCGCTTCTCGCGGCCGCCGGGCGGGTTGATGTTGTTGACCTCCATCGGACCCGAGATGATCTTGCCGACCGTGTGCCTCGGGTTGAGGGAGGCGTACGGGTCCTGGAAGATCATCTGGATCTCGGAGCGGACCGGCGCGAGCTGCTTGCGGTTCGCGTGCGTGATGTCCTGGCCGCGGTAGTTGATCGTGCCGGCCGTCGGCTCCAGAAGCCGGGTGATCAGACGGCCCGTCGTCGACTTGCCGCAGCCGGACTCACCGACCAGACCCAGGCTCTCGCCCTCGGCCACCTGGAAGTCCAGGCCGTCCACGGCCTGCACCGCACCCACCGTCCGGCGGATGGGGAAACCACCCTTGATCGGGAAGTGTTTGGTCAGACCGGTGACGTCCAGGAGGGGGTTCGTGTTGCTCATGATCGTGAAATCCCGTCACTCGTACGTCAGTTGGACCGGCTGCCGGCGAAGTCGGCGAAGAAGTCGCGGCGCTGGTCGGCGGTCAGGTGGCAGGCGGAGCCTCGTCCGTCCGTGATCTCGAGCAGCGGGCGCTCGGAGGAGCAGCGCCCGCCCTCGACCTTCTCGGTGAAGCCGCACCGGGGGTGGAAGCGGCAGCCGGACGGCGGGTTCAGCAGCGAGGGCGGCGAGCCAGGGATCGGCGTCAGGGGTACGTCGACCGGACCGGCCAGGCTCGGCATGGAAGCAAGCAGACCCCAGGTGTACGGGTGCTGCGGCGCGCGCAGCACCTCCTTCTTGGTCCCGCGCTCCACGCACCGGCCGCCGTACATCACCAGCACCTCGTCCGCGATGTCCGCGATGACACCGAGGTCGTGGGTGATGAAGATGATCGCCGTGCCGAACTCCTTCTGGAGGTCCTTCAGCAGGTCCATGATCTGGGCCTGCACGGTGACGTCCAGGGCGGTCGTCGGCTCGTCCGCGATCAAGAGCTCCGGGTCGCAGACCAGCGCCATCGCGATCATCGCGCGCTGGCGCATACCGCCGGAGAACTGGTGCGGGTAGTCGTCGACGCGTACGTCGGGCTGCGGGATGCCGACCCGGGTCAGCATCTCGATGGCGCGTGCCCGGGCCTCCTTCTTCGAGCAGCCCGTGTGCTTGCGGTACGTCTCACCGATCTGCTTGCCGATGGTGTGGTACGGCGACAGCGAGGTCAGTGCGTCCTGGAAGATCATCGACATCTTGTTGCCGCGGAGCCTCTCCAGGGTCTTCTCCGAAGCGCCGTTCAGCTCCTCGCCGTCGAGGGTGATGGAACCCTCGACGGTCGTGTTGTCCGGGTTGTGCAGCCCCAGGATGGTCAGGTTCGTGACGGACTTGCCGGAGCCCGACTCACCGACGATGCCCAGCGTCTTGCCGCGGGTGAGGTCGAAGGAGAGGCCGTCGACGGCCTTGACGGTGCCGTCCTCGGTGGAGAAGTGCACCTTCAGGTCCTTGACGGACAGGAAGGGCTGCTGGTCGGTGCTCGTCACGGGGACGCTCCTGAGGGGGTGATGCGGGGTAGCTGGTGGGGGCGGCGGATCAGGCGAGCCGGATACGCGGGTCGATCAGGGCGTAGGCGGCGTCCACGAGGATGTTGGCGATGACCACGAAGGATGCGGTGATGACCATGATGCCGAGCAGCATGGGCAGGTCGCTCGTGGTCACCGACTTCACGGCGAGCATGCCGACGCCCTGGAGGCTGAAGGTCTTCTCGGTGATCATCGCGCCGCCGAGCAGGACGCCGAGGTCGATGCCGAAGATGGTGACGATCGGTCCCATCGCGCCGCGCCAGGCGAAGCGGAAGAAGACGTTTCGGCGGGAGAGTCCCTTGGCGCGGGCGGTGCGGACGTAGTCCTCGCTGAGTTGCTCGACCAGTTGGGAGCGCGTCATACGGGTGTAGTTCGCGGTCCAGATCAGCGCCAGGACCAGCCACGGGAGCAGCAGTCCGGTGGCCCAGGAGGCCGGGTTGTCGGTGAAGTTCGTGTACGAGGGCTGGTCCAGGATCTGCCACTGGTACACGAAGAGGTACAGGGCCAGCGTGCCCACGAAGTAGATCTGCATCGACGAGGCGATCAGCGAGGCGCTGCTGGCGAGCTTGTCGAGCGTCTTGCCCTGCTTGACCGCGGCGATCATGCCCGCGCCGATACCGCCGATGAGGAACACCACGGACGAGCCGATGGCGAGCGAGACCGTCGTCGGGAACCGGTCCATGATGGTGGCGAGGACGGGCTCGCGGTTGACGAACGAGTAGCCCAGGCACGGCGCGTCGCACTGGCCGTAGGAACCGTAGTCCCGGCCCATGAAGATGCCCGTCAGCCAGTGCCAGTACTGCAGCGGCAGCGGGTCCGAGATCCCCATGTTGTGGCGGATCAGCTCGAGCGTCTCCGGGGTGCAGAGCTTGCCGCAGGTCAACCGGGCAGGATCGCGCGGCACCGCGTAGAAGAGCATGAACGTGACGGCGCTGATGATCAACAGCGTCACCACGGCGCCGAGGATGCGGCGGACGAGGAAGCGAAGCATGGGGAGTGGCTTTCCTGGGATGGGCCGTCGTGCGGAGCGAGTGCGGACCGGGTGTGACGAGAGGCCACGGAAGGCGGGGCCGAGGGTGGGGCGGCGCGGGCCGCCCCACCCGTCAGGTGTGGATCAGAACTACTTGACGTACAGCTTGTAGAGCATGCAGCCGTCGAAGTTCGGGTCCATCTTGACGTTGCCGAGCTTGGAGCCGTGGAGGTAGATGCGCCTCGTGTAGGTGTCGGGGATGAAGGCGCCGGTCTCGGTGACCTGCTTGTCCAGGGCGGCCCACATCTTGTTGGCCTTGGTCTGGTCGGTCTCCAGCGTCGCAGCCTTGATGGCGGCGTCGACGGCCGGGTCCTTGAGGTGCGAGTAGTTCTGCCCCTGGTCCACGACGTTCGCGCTGTCGAACAGCGGCTGGAACACCGAGTAGCCGGTCGGCCAGTCGGAGGACCAGCCACCCCAGTAGACGTCGAACGGGTTGTCCAGCTTGCCGATCTGGTCGTACCACGTGGTGGAGTCGACGGACTTGGTGACCACGTCGAAGCCGGCCGCCTTGAGGGCGTTCTCGATGACGACCGCGATCTTCGGCTGGACGTCGTCCTGCTGGTAGGCGTAGACGATCTTGGTCTTGGCCTTGCCGGCCTTGTCGAGGATCTTCTTCGCGGCGGCCGGGTCGCCCGCGGGGTTCTTCAGCTTGCCCCAGACGTCCTGCGACTCGTAGCCGGCCACGAGCGGGCTCATGATGCCGGTGGCGTAGTCGCCACGGTGGGTGCCGCCCAGAAGCTGACGGATCTGCGAGGTCGGCCACGCCTTGATCAGGGCCTCACGGACGGCCTTGTCCTTGACCCGGCTCGTGTTGATCCAGTAGACGCTGACACCGCTGCCGAGCTCCTCGAAGACGCGGTCCTTGGCCTCGGTCGTGGCCTTCTGGATGCGCTCCTGCGGGATCGTGCGCCAGCTGACGGCGTACTGGTCCTTGCCGGCGTCCGCGATCAGGCGGTCGATGGCGGTCAGCTGCTCGATGCCGAAGGTGAAGTCGAACTGGTCCGGGTAGGCGTTGCGGATCGGGTCGGTGTCCGCGTCCCAGTGCTCGTTGCGGACGAGCACCATCGACTTGTCGGTGACGTGCGACTTCACCTTGTAAGGACCGTTGGACAGCGGCTTCTTGTCGTAGTCCTCCTTGGTGTCCTTCTTCACCGTGGTCGGCGCGTACGAGTGCATCGCGACGACGTAGTTGAAGTCGGGGCGCGCCTCGGAGAGGTGGAACGTGATCGTCTTGCCGGTGGTCTCGATCGACTTCAGGTGCTTGCCCTTGTACGGGCCCGAGTACGACTTGCGGTAGTCCTGCGAGCCCGTCAGCCACGCCTGGACGTAGAAGGCGCCCTCGGTGACGAAGGTGGCGAAGGCGCGCTCGATGCCGTGGCGGACGTCGTCGACGGTGACGTCGGTGCCGTCCTCCCACTTGATGCCGTCCTTCAGGGTGAAGGACCAGGTCTTGCCGCCGTCGGACATCTTGCCCGTGTCGGTGGCGAGGTCGCCGACCAGGGTCATGGAGCCGTCGTCGCCGACCTTGTAGCCGGTCAGGGTGCGGGAGAGGACCACCGCGGCGAGCGAGTTCCAGGCGTAGTAGATGCGCTGCGGGTCGAGGTGCGAGAAGTCGTCGTCGTTCAGCAGGTAGGCGGTTCCGCCCTTCTTCGCGCCGGAGACCTCGGGGGCCGGGCCCTTGGAGTCGGCCTCGGTGCCGATCTTGACCACGGTCGTGTTGGCCTTGGCGGCGTCCTGCTTGCCGCCGGTGGAGCCGCCGGTGGAGTCACCGCTGCTGCACGCGGACAGCACCGTGGTCGATGCGGCCGCAACGCTGGTCGCGATCAGGAAGTTTCTGCGCGAAAAAGACATCGCATCCTGCCTTGGAGGTGAGTGTGATGAGAGAAGCCGGCACCCGGCGTCGTTGCCGTGGTCCTGAAGAGGGCCGGAACTAGCGCTTGGTCTTCGGGTCGAGCGCGTCGCGCAGCGAGTCCCCGAGGAGGTTGAAGGCCAGGACGAAGACCACCATCGTGATGCCCGGGAAGAGCAGATAGGTGATGTCGTCCTGGTAGACGTCGGCGGCGCGTCCGAGCATGACGCCCCAGTCCGGAGTCGTTTCCTTGACGCCGACGCCCAGGAAGGCGAGGCCCGCCTCCGTGGTGACCATCAAAGGCAGCAGGAGCGTTGCCTGGATCAGGATCGGGGTCCAGAGGTTGGGCAGCAGTTCCTTGAAGATGATGCGTACCGGAGACGCGCCCGTGACCTTGGCGGCCTCGACGAACTCCCGCTCGCGCAGGGCCAGTACCTGGCCGCGCAGCAGACGGGCGATGGAGGCCCAGCCGAAGAGGGTGAGGATGCCGATGAGGGAGACCACGGTGAGCCAGGGCGGCGTGTTCTCGTCGGCCGCCACGAACAGGGCGAGCACGACCGGGGTGAAGGCGACGAAGAACAGCTGGGAGGGGAAGGCGAGCAGGATGTCGATGACCCGGCCGATGAACCAGTCGGTCTTGCCGCCCACGTACCCCGCGGTGACGCCGAGGACGACGCCGATGATCATGACGAGCACGGTGACCGCCGCGGCGATCATCAGGGAGTTGCGGATCCCGTAGATCAGGAAGGTGAAGACGTCCCGGCCGAGTCCCGGCTCGAGGCCGAACCAGAAGTCGCTGCTGATGCCGCCGTTGGGGAGCACCGGGAAGCCGTTGTCACCGAGCAGGCCCGGGGTGTTGATGCCGTAGGTCGTCGTCGGGTCCTTGCCGTACAGCTTCGATATGAGCGGAGCGGAGATCGAGACGACGAAGAAGAAGATCACGACGCAGGCCGATATGACGCCCGTGCGGTCCCGTTTGAAGCGGAGCCAGGCGAGCTGTCCCGGGGACCGGCTCTCGTTGGCCTTGGCGGCGGGAGAGGGGGTCGATTTCTCGACACTCTCGTCGGTCACCTCAAGCGGGGCGGCCGCGGAAGGAGTAGGGGGGGTCATGATGCTCCAGGCCCGAGGGGTCAACGACTCCGCAGGGCGCTCCCTACGCAGCTACGCCGGACTTTTTCAACGCAATTCATTCAAGGTCAATAAAATCTCGACCCCCTTGGTCTTCTCTTTACCTTCTTTACCTTCCCTTGGCTTGACCGTAACTACGCGTGTAGCGCTCTGTGGCCGTTCTGTGTCCCGAATCGGGCTAACTGGTCTTATCGGGCAACGGGTTCGATATGCGGACGCGGGAGTCTCGGAATGCGTACATCCGGGGCACTCAATCCAACGGTTCCGCATCGAACGGTGAAGATCCATTGCGTCGAACGTCCGGAGCGTCCGCCTTCGGGGTGCCTGCTTCCGGATGACGGAGACGCCCGGAAGGGTGGGGCGAATGTGGGATACGCCCCTTGTGGCCGAATATTGGGCGCAATGGCCGCATTCCTGAGGAGGCACTCCATGCGCGGAGCCACGCACGTCCGATGGGCCGCATGCGCGGCGGCGGTAGCCCTCGCGGCGAGCGCCTGCGGGGGCGGCGGAGGTGGCGACAGCGGCGGCGACGGCTCCGGAGTCCTGAGTGCCTGGTGGGGAGACCCGCAGAACCCGGTGGAACCGGCCAACACCAATGAGGTGCAGGGCGGCAAGGTCCTCGACATGCTCTTCCGGGGCCTGAAGCAGTACAACCCCAAGACCGCCGCGGCCGAGGACATGCTGGCCGAGAAGATCGAAACCTCGGACTCGCAGAACTTCACGATCACCGTCAAGGACGGCTGGACCTTCAGCAACGGCGAGGCCGTCACGGCGCAGTCCTTCGTCGACGCGTGGAACTACGGCGCCAGTCTCAGGAACAAACAGAAGAACGCGTACTTCTTCGGATACATCGAGGGGTACGACAAGGTCCACCCCGACGCGGGGAGCCAGAGCGCCGACACCCTCTCCGGGCTCAAGGTGACCGGCACGAACACCTTCACCGTCAAGCTCAACCAGAAGTTCGCGACCTTCCCCGACACCCTCGGCTACGCGGCCTTCGCGCCGCTGCCCAAGGTGTTCTTCGACGACCACGATGCCTGGCTGAAGAAGCCGATCGGCAACGGTCCCTACACCGTCGACTCGTACGTCCGGGGCTCGCAGATGTCCCTGCGGAAGTGGGACGGCTACCCCGGCGAGGACAAGGCGCAGAACGGCGGAGTGGATCTGAAGGTCTACACCGACAACAACACCGCCTACACCGACCTGATGGCCGGCAACCTCGACCTCCTCGATGACGTACCCGCCTCTCAGCTCAAGAACGTACGGAGCGACCTCGGGGACCGGTACATCAATACACCCGCCGGCATCATCCAGACGCTCGCTTTCCCGTTCTATGACGAGAACTGGGGCAGAAGCGGAATGGAGAAGGTCCGCACGGGCCTGTCCAGGGCCGTCGACCGCGACCAGATCACGAACACGATCTTCCAGAAGACCCGCGTCCCGGCCACCGACTGGACCTCCCCGGTCCTCGGCGAGGCCGGCGGCTTCAAGGAAGGCCTGTGCGGGGACGCCTGTGAGTACGACCCGGCCGCGGCGAAGAAGCTGATCGAGGAGGGCGGCGGGCTTCCCGGCGGCCAGATCAAGATCACGTACAACGCGGACAGCTCGCACAAACAGTGGGTCGACGCCGTCTGCAACTCCATCAACAACGCCCTCGGCAACGACAAGGCCTGTGTGGGCAACCCCGTCGGGACCTTCGCCGACTTCCGCGAACAGCTCGCGCAGAAGAAGATGTCGAGCCCGTTCCGCGCAGGCTGGCAGATGGACTACCCGCTGATCCAGAACTTCCTCCAGCCGGTCTACTACACGAACGGCTCCTCCAACGACGGGAAGTGGTCCGACGAGGACTTCGACAGGCTCGTCGACGAGGCCAACGCCGAGACCGACACCACCAAGGCCATCGGGCTGTTCCAGCAGGCCGAGGAGGTCGTACGGGACAACATGGCCGCCATCCCGCTCTGGTACCAGAACGGCCAGGCGGGCTACTCGGAGCGGCTCTCGAACGTGGCGCTCAACCCGTTCAGCGTCCCCGTCTACAACGAGATCAAGGTCAGCTGAGTCCCCGTGGGACGGTATGTGATCCGGCGTCTGCTGCAGATGATCCCGGTCTTCATCGGCGCCACACTGCTGATCTTCCTGATGGTGAACGTGATGGGCGACCCCGTCGCGGGCCTGTGCGGCGAGCGGCAGTGCGACCCCGCCACGGCCGCCCAGCTGCGCAAGGAGTTCGGCCTCGACAAGCCGGTGTGGCAGCAATACCTGACCTACATGGGAAACGTCTTCACCGGCGACTTCGGCACCGCCTTCAACGGGCAGCCGGTCACCGAGCTGATGGCCACCGCCTTCCCGGTCACCATCCGGCTGACGATCGTCGCCATCCTCTTCGAGATCGTCATCGGCATCCTGCTGGGCGTCATCACCGGACTGCGCCGCGGCCGACCCGTCGACACCGGCGTCCTGCTGGGGACCCTCGTCGTCATCTCCGTGCCGACCTTCGTCACCGGTCTGGTGCTCCAACTGCTGCTGGGCGTCGAGTGGGGCTGGATCAAACCGTCCGTGTCCTCGGACGCCACGTTCGGCGAACTCATCGTGCCCGGCCTGGTCCTGGCCTCCGTGTCCCTCGCCTATGTGACCCGGCTGACCCGGACCTCCATCGCGGAGAACAAACGGGCCGACTACGTCCGTACGGCCATCGCCAAGGGCCTGCCCCGGCACCGGGTCATCACCAGACACCTGCTGCGCAACTCGCTGATCCCGGTCGTCACCTTCATCGGCACGGACATCGGCGCGCTCATGGGCGGCGCGATCGTCACCGAGCGGATCTTCAACATCCACGGCGTCGGCTACCAGCTCTACCAGGGGATTCTCCGACAGAGCACCCAGACCGTGGTCGGCTTCGTGACCGTCCTCGTCCTTGTCTTCCTGGTCGCCAACCTGCTCGTCGACCTCCTCTACGCCGTACTCGACCCGAGGATCCGCTATGCCTGAGCAGCCTCCGCACGAGCCAGGGGGCGCCATCGCCGCGACCGGCATGGGCGGTGCCATGGATCTCGCCACGAGCGAGGCGGCAACTCTGGAGAAGGTTCCGGGCGGACCGGAAGGCACGGGTCCGCAGGAGAAACCCAGAAGCCTGTGGTCCGACGCCTGGCGGGACCTGCGGCGCAACCCCGTCTTCATCATCTCCGGGCTCGTCATCCTCTTCCTGGTCGTCATCTCCCTGTGGCCCTCGCTGATCGCCACCCAGAACCCCCTCAAGTGCGACCTCGCCAAAGCCCAGGAAGGCTCACAGCCGGGACACCCCTTCGGATTCGACGGCCAGGGCTGCGACGTCTACACACGGGTGGTGTACGGGACCCGCGTCTCGATCAGCGTCGGTGTGTGCGCCACGCTCGGAGTCGCGATCCTCGGCTCTGTGCTCGGCGGGCTCGCCGGGTACTTCGGCGCGACGGGAGACGCGGTCCTGTCCCGGGTCACCGACATCTTCTTCGCGATCCCCGTCGTGCTCGGCGGTCTGGTCCTCCTCTCCGTGGTGACCAGTAATACGATCTGGCCGGTCATCGGGTTCATGGTGCTGCTCGGCTGGCCGCAGATCTCACGGATCGCGCGCGGCTCCGTCATCACCGCCAAGCAGAACGACTACGTCCAGGCCGCCCGCGCCCTCGGCGCCTCCCACTCCCGCCTGCTGCTGCGGCACATCGCGCCGAACGCCGTCGCGCCGGTCATCGTCGTCGCCACCATCGCGCTCGGCACGTACATCTCCCTCGAGGCGACCCTCTCGTACCTCGGCGTCGGCCTGAAGCCACCGACGGTCAGTTGGGGCATCGACATCTCCTCGGCGTCCGCATACATCCGCCAGGCCCCGCACATGCTGCTGTGGCCCGCCGGCGCCCTCGCGATCACCGTGCTCGCGTTCATCATGCTCGGCGACGCGGTGCGCGACGCCCTCGACCCGAAGCTGAGGTGACGGCCGTGCTGCTCGAAGTGCGGGATCTGCACGTGGAGTTCAGGACCAGGGACGGAGTCGCCAAGGCCGTCAACGGCGTCGAATACAGCGTGGACGAAGGCGAGACGCTCGCCGTCCTCGGCGAGTCCGGCTCCGGCAAGTCGGTGACCGCGCAGGCCGTGATGGGAATCCTCGACATGCCTCCCGGGAAGATCACCGGCGGCGAGATCCTCTTCCGGGGCAGGGACTTGCTGAAGCTCAAGGAGGAGGAGCGGCGCAAGGTGCGCGGCGCCGAGATGGCGATGATCTTTCAGGACGCGCTGTCGTCCCTGAACCCCGTGCTCAGCGTCGGCGACCAGCTCGGCGAGATGTTCACCGTCCACCGCGGGATGTCGCGGAAGGCCGCCCGGGCCAAGGCGATCGAGCTGATGGACCGGGTGCGGATCCCGGGCGCCGCCGACCGGGTGCGCGACTATCCGCACCAGTTCTCCGGCGGCATGCGCCAGCGCATCATGATCGCCATGGCGCTGGCCCTCGAACCCGCGCTGATCATCGCCGACGAACCGACCACCGCGCTCGACGTCACCGTCCAGGCCCAGGTCATGGACCTGCTGGCCGAGTTGCAGCGCGAACTCGCCATGGGCCTCATCCTCATCACCCACGACCTCGGCGTGGTCGCGGACGTCGCCGACCGGATCGCCGTCATGTACGCGGGCCGGATCGTCGAGTCCGCGCCGGTCCACGCCCTCTACAAAGCCCCGGCGCACCCCTATACGAAGGGGCTGCTGGAGTCGATCCCCCGGCTCGACCAGAAGGGCCAGGAGCTCTACGCGATCAAGGGACTGCCGCCGAACCTGATGCACATCCCGCCCGGCTGCGCCTTCAACCCGCGCTGCCCGATGGCCCAGGACGTGTGCCGGACCGACGTACCGCCGCTCTACGAGGTGGACGAAGACCGCAGGAGCGCCTGCCACTTCTGGCGGGAGTGCCTGCATGGCTGAGCCGATTCTCGAGGTCAGCGGCCTGGTCAAGCACTACCCCCTCACCCGGGGCATCCTCTTCAAGAAGCAGATCGGCGCGGTCAAAGCCGTCGACGGAGTCGACTTCCACCTCGACCGCGGCGAGACCCTCGGCATCGTCGGCGAGTCCGGCTGCGGCAAGTCGACGGTCGCGAAGATGCTGGTCCACCTGGAGAAGCCGACGGCCGGGGTGATCAAGTACAAGGGCGAGGACATCACCCGACTGTCCGGCAAGGCGCTCAAAACCGTACGCCGCAACATCCAGATGGTCTTCCAGGACCCCTACACCTCGCTCAACCCCCGCATGACCGTCGGCGACATCATCGGGGAGCCGTACGAGATCCACCCCGAGGTCGCGCCCAAGGGCGACCGGCGACGGCGGGTCCAAGAGCTGCTGGACGTGGTCGGGCTCAACCCCGAGTACATCAACCGCTATCCGCACCAGTTCTCCGGCGGCCAGCGCCAACGCATCGGCATCGCCCGTGGGTTGGCGCTGCGCCCCGAGATCATCGTCGCGGACGAGCCGGTCTCCGCGCTCGACGTGTCGGTCCAGGCGCAGGTGATCAACCTCCTCGACCGGCTCCAGGACGACTTCGAGCTGTCGTACATCTTCATCGCCCACGATCTGTCGATCGTCCGGCACATCTCGGACCGGGTCGGGGTGATGTACCTCGGGCGGATCGTCGAGATCGGCAAGGACGCGGAGATCTACGACCACCCCACGCACCCCTACACCCAGGCGCTGCTGTCCGCCGTCCCCGTCCCGGACCCCGAGGCCAGGGAACGCCGCGAGCGGATCATCCTCTCGGGCGACGTCCCGTCCCCGACGAACATCCCCTCCGGGTGCCGCTTCCGCACCCGCTGCTGGAAGGCGCAGGAGCGCTGCGCGCTGGAGGTGCCGCTGCTCGCGGTCCCGGCGGAGTTCCGGCATGCGAGGGGTCCCGCGGCCCACGACTCGGCCTGCCACTTCGCGGAGGAGAAGCAGGTGGTGCCCCCGGAGGAACCACCGGACGATCTTGCAGAGGGCGGGGAATAGGCGTACAAACATGCATCAATCGCGTTAACACGCAGGCAACTCAGGCGACCCGATCTCGATATACGGACGCGTCACTCTGAACAACGTACGGCCGTGCGGGTGCCGTAAACGGACCGGGGCGCGCCATGTCGCCCCGGTCCGTTGCCGTACCTAGGTCCTAGCCGGTCATCCCCAGCGAACGCTTCAGGAAGTCCACCTGGAGCAGCAGCAGGTTCTCGGCGACCTGTTCCTGCGGGGTCATGTGCGTCACGCCCGACAGGGGCAGTACCTCGTGCGGGCGGCCCGCGGAGAGCAGGGCCGAGGACAGGCGCAGGGCATGCGCGAAGACGACATTGTCGTCGGCCGTGCCGTGCACGATCATCAGCGGGCGGTGCGGCTCGGCGGGGGAGGACAGGCCCTCGTCGGTCACCAGCGAGCTCTTCGCGTACGCCTCCGGGGACGTGGCCGGGTCACCCAGGTACCGCTCCGTGTAGTGGGTGTCGTACAGCCGCCAGTCCGTGACCGGGGCGCCCGCGATGCCCGCGTGAAAGACGTCGGGGCGGCGCAGCACGGCCAGCCCGGCCAGCCAGCCGCCGTACGACCAGCCGCGGATCGCCACCCGCGACAGGTCCAGCGGGAAGCTCTCCGCGAGGCCGTGCAGCGCGTCGATCTGGTCGTCCAGGGAGCGGGTGAAGTCGTCGCGGACCGCCTTCTCCCAGGCGGGGGAGCGGCCGGGGGTGCCGCGGCCGTCGGCGACGATCACCGCGAAGCCCTGGTCCGCGAACCACTGCGAGGTGAGGTGGGCGTTGTGCGCGGCCAGCACGCGGGGGCCGTGCGGACCGCCGTAGGGGTCCATGAGAACCGGCAGGGGAGTGTCACCGCGGTAGTCCGTAGGCATAAGCACGGCGCATGGAATTTTCCGTGCGCCCCCCTCGGTGAGGGTCACGCGCGGGGACAAACCAGGATGTTCGGCGTACGAGGTGACAGTCGCCGCCCGCTTGCCCTCGCGCAGTACCTGCACCTGGGCGCCCGGCTGGTCCGGCACGGACGAGACCAGTACGGTCACACCCCCGGCGCGTACCGCCGAGTGCACGCCGGGCCTCTGGGAGATGCGCTCGATGCCGAGCTCGTTGACGCGGTAGACATGCACCTCGCCGGTCTCCGGGGCCGGTGCGGACTCGCCCGCCGAGGCCGAGATCAGTACGTCGTCGTCCGAGGCGTCCAGCACCGCCCGCACATGCAACTGCGGTCCGGTGAGCGGACGTTCGCCGAACGCGAGGACCCGTGCCCCGCCCTCGTCGGCGATCCGTACGAGCTGTCCGCCGGGGCTCCAGCACGGCACGCCAGCGAAAAGATCCAGCCATTGTGGATCTTCGTCCGCGTGCACCATCCGCGTCGCCCCGGTGTCCGGGTCGACGGCCAGGAAAAGCTGGCTGCGCTGGTCCCGGGCCTGCACCAGAATCAGCGGCGCCCCGGCCGCTGACCAGTGCGCATGCGCCAGATAGGGGTAGCGCGCCCGGTCCCAGGCGACCTCCGTGCGCACCCCGTCGAGGGTGATCACGAAGAGCCTTACGTCCGCATTGTCCGTTCCGGCCACCGGGTAGGCGACCTGTTGCGGAGCGCGTTCCGGTTGTGAGGGATCGGAAATCCACCAGCGGCGAACGGGTGCGTCGTCGACCCGCGCCACGAGGAGCCGGTCCCCCTCCGGAGACCACCAGAAGCCGCGCGAACGCCCCATCTCCTCGGCCGCGATGAACTCCGCCAATCCATAGGAAACCGTCGCCGGCTCCGCCGCGGGCTCCGGCGCGGCGAGCACCCGGTCGTCCTCGCCCTCGGCGCCGACGACGCGCAGAGCGCCCCCGCGGACGTATGCGACGAGCCGTCCGTCAGGCGACGGGCGAGGGTCGATCACCGGCCCCGGGACGCGGAGTTCACGTGCGGTGCCGGCCCGCAGCTCGGCCGTGAAAAGCCGCCCTGACAACGCGAAAGAGGCCAACTCGACCGCCGTGTCGGTCGCGTAGCCGACGATCCCGGCACCGCCCTCGCGACTGCGTTCGCGGCGCGCCCGCTCCGCCGCCGACAGCCGTTCCGTGGAACCCCCGAGCAGGGTCCCCGGATCGGCCGCGACGCGCTCCTTTCCCTCCGCGACATCGAGGACCCACAGCTGATTCGCCCGGTCCGTACCGGAGCGGGACCTCAGGAACACGACACGGGAACCGTCGGGAGAGACGGTGAACGCGCGGGGCGCGCCGAGGGTGAACCGCTGCGTGCGGGCGTAGCGGCGCGGGAAGGAGAGAGGCTCGGTCGTCATGCCCTGACCATATTGGCCATGCGCCCCCTTGTGCGGCCGTGCGCCGATCGATGCGCGCGCCCGGATAGTTATGATCGCTAGCGGTCTGTGGGTATGAACCCGCTGGCCGCTGTACGGAATTACCGACCCCCATGTCCGACCCCCCATGTCCCTGGGATCTTTGGAGGTGAGCCGCCGTGGCACTCTCGATTTCGGCGGTGGTGCTGCTGGCGATCATCGTCGTCATCCTGGTCAAGAAGTCCGGACTGAAGGCCGGGCACGCGATCGTGTGTGTCCTGTTCGGCTTCTATCTCGCCTCATCGACGATGGCGCCCACCATCAGCGACCTCACCACGAATGTCGCGGACATGATCGGCAGCTTCAAGTTCTGACGAGCGGACGAGGGGTTCGTCACCCGTACGGGCCAGGAGAGCGGCTCCTGGACCAACGAGTCCAGGGCCATCGCCCGCTCCCTGAGGGATGAGGCCAACGGGTCCCTCGTCGTCATCCGGATCGACGATTGGCAGATTTGGGCCAGTTCCGACGACCGTGAGCAGGCATTACCAGGGCTGCTGGTGGCCCGGATGTGCCAATCGCTCACGGCGAGGCCGCCGCTGGCATCGGAGCCTGCGACGTGGTGAGCCGTCAGCCTTCGGAGGCGTACGGCACGAAGGCCGCCCACGCGTCCGGTGTGAGCGTGAGCTGAGGGCCGGCGGTGTTCTTGGAGTCGCGGACGTACACCATGACGGGGGCGGTGGCGATCTCGACGCAGGAATCGCCTTCACTGCTGCTGCTGTAGCTGCTCTTGAACCAGTCCAGCTCGGGAACGTCCCCGGCCGGGATGTTGCGCGTCATGTTTCTCCCAGCAGTTGCTCGATGAAGGCCATCGACTCCCGTGGGGTGAGAGCCTGAGCCCGGATGATGCCATACCGCAGTTCCAGGATGCGGAGTTGCCTCGGCTCGCCGACCGGACGGCCGTTGGCCAGTCCGGGGGAACGTCCGACCGCCGAACCCTCCGCGAACTTCAGCACCTCGATCCCGCCGGCCACTCCAGCGTGCTCCTCGCGGTTCGTCGGCATCACTTGGATCTCGACGTTCCGCAACTGTCCGATCTCAAGCAGGTGTTCAAGCTGCTGGCGCAGCACCATTTTCCCCCCGAGCGGACGCCGAAGCACCCACTCTTCCTGGACGAAGCTGAGCTCAGGCGCAGGTTCCCGCTCGCTACGCGGCCACGACAACTATGTGGAGGACGCGGCCTGGTCCCCGGACGAGGCGAGGATCGCCACCGCTTCCGGCGACTGGACGGCCGCCGTATGGGACATCCTCACCGGACGGCGCATCGAGGTGCTGAGGGGGCACGAAGGACGGCTTCGCGCGGTGGCCTGGTCACCGGACGGAAGGCACATCGCCACGGGCGCCGACGACCGCACCGTACGGGTCTGGTCCGCCACCACCTTTGAGGAGATCGCCGTCGTCGGTGTGCACCAGGACAAGGTGACATCTGTTGCCTGGTCCCCGGACGGCGCACGGCTGCTCACGGGATCGGTCGACGGGACAGCGCGGGTATGGAGGGCGGAGCATGACCACGACCGGTTGGAGGCGACCGCCCGCGGAAGGGTCTTCCGTACCCTCACTCACGAGGAACGGCGGCAGCATCTGCTGCCGCTCGACCCCGTGTGACCGTGTGATCAGTAGGCCGGTTCGACCGTGAGCTCTTCGGTGCGAATCAGGTAGTCGTCCGGGTTCAGGCTCATGGCCTCGCGTTCGGGCGACGACCAGTACAGCGCGTTGCGCTCGGCGAAGGTCTCCGGGCCGTCGTACGAGATCAGCCAGACGAACTGGTTGCTCTCGCGGTCCACCCAGGCTCCTCCGATCGCGAACCCCAACTCCAGCCGCAGCGGCACGATTTCGCCCCTCCACCGCTCCACCCACTCGTCGAGCAGGCCGTCCCGGACGGTGTACGTACGCAGTTGTGTGGTCTTCGGCATGGCAGACATCCTCTCCGAGCGACGCAGCCCGTGTACCACCGGGACCCGCGCTTCCGGCCACCTCCCGAGGCCAGCTCGGCTGTCGTCCCGGCTCGATACTCTGGCGGGGCATCCCCAGGAGGACACGATGAGCACCCAGTCTGATCACGGACGCGAGCTGATCCCCCGTCCCGAGCACACCGTTCCTAATCACTGATGAATAGTGAGTCCTGCGTCCAGGTCTGCTCGTCAGTGGCCCGTTCCGAACGGTGTTGGGCGGGCTGGGTCCGGGCCGGTCTGCGTCGGGTACGCGCATCGGGTGCGCGCTCCTTGGAGGCGGTCCTCGCCGTGGGGATGCGGCCGGGGTGCTGGTGTGTACGCGCGGGCGGGCGATGGTCTTCCGTACCGGCCCCGGCGCGTGTCGTCGCACGTGTCGTCCCGGCCGCCTTCCGGCGTCCGGGCGAGGCTGTTTCCGTCTGCTTGCGGGATACGGTCTTCTCTGCCCTGCGCCGCGCGCCCAAGCCCTGGCCGCGCCTGCCGATCACGATGGCCGCAGCCTGGTGACCGGAAGTCTCGTGTGTGGTGCTGGAGGTGGGCTTCAGCCAGTACTGCTTGCCCCAGCGACTGGTGTAGGCCGGGTCGATGACGATCACCGCGAGCCCGGCTCGGTGTGCCATCGCCACCAGCCGGGCGGCGAACTTCGCCACCGGCATCCCCGCCACCTTGCCCCGAAACGCCTTGCCGCCCCGGCCGCTCCAGCCGTAGGTCTCCCGGCCGGTGCCGAAGCCGAGGTCCTCGATGACCAGGGCGGTGGCCCCGGACTCCTTCGCGGCCCGGATCAGCGTCGTGCAGGCGTGCCGGACCTGGGCGTCGCGCCGGGAGGTTGCTCCGCGGTAGTCGACGTCGATACGGTGCGGACGGCCCACCGGGTTGCCGTGAACATCCAGACGCCAGGCGGCGAGGTGATCGGTGTTGTGGTCGATGCCGAGTACTCCGCCCGCCAGCGCCGCCGCCCACAGCGCGTCGTCTTTCACGCCGTCGGGCAGGGCGGGGCGGGCGGGGGTGAAGGCGGCGGTCAGGTAGCAGCGGCCGCTGCCGAAGGAGATCGTGTAGCCGACGGCCCGGTTCGCGCGCACTTGGGCCCGCCACTCCGTGCCGCGGTAGGCGAAGGCGCAGGCAGCGTCCAGGGTGTAGCGGCCGTGCCGGTCGCACAGTGGCGAGTAGCGCTCGGCGAGCTCGGGCGGCAGTTTGACGGTGAGGGTGCCTTCAGGGCTGATGGTGATCGTCTCGTTGCCGTGCCGCTTGCCCGCTTCTCCGTCGGCCTCAATCCGGCAGCGCGCCTCCCGCCACCGCTGCCGCCACTGGGCCTCACTCAGCCCGGCCGGCTCCAGATGGAGGCGGGTGTGCAGCAGCTGGCGCCCGCCGCGCACCACCCGCACCCGGCCCTCCTCCCGTGCCACCCGCACCTTCGCTGCCCGGGCGGTCAGTGCGGCCAGGCGGCGCTGCTTTCCCGCCCGCACCGCCTGCGTGGGGTACCCCTCCACCCCGGTCTTCGCGTCACGCTCCGCGACCGGCACCGTCAGGCGCGCGGTGAGCGTATCGATCGCCGCGTCGAGGCTGTCCAGGTGCGCCTTCTGCGCGCGGCGGGCCAGCGCCCACTGATCGTTGCTGCCCCGTGTGAGGGTCCCCGCCCACCGCGACGACGACAGTGCGCTCAACTCCCGCTTGCGCCGTGCGAAATCCTCCGCAGTGTGGTCCGTGCCCAGGAAGCAGCGCTCGGCCAGATCCCGCCCCGCCAACTCCCCCAGGAACCCCGCGAGTTCTTCCAGAACCTCCCGGTCGATGTCCGACAGGTGCAGCCGGGTCCGCACCGCCATCGCCCCCGACGACTCCGCGAGACGCCGCGGAGCCAGCACCCGCAACCCCGACGTCGAACGCGCCGCCTCTGCCACCCCCCCTCACCTCCCTGCCGTCGAGTCCGTCGAGTCCGTCGAGTCCGTCGAGTCCGTCGAGTCCGTCGAGTCCGTCGAGTCCGTCGAGTCCGTCGAGTAAGGAAACGAGACAGTCCGATAAAAGGTCACGTGTGCGGGTCGGGAACTTCAGTTCCCTTCAGCAGACTCCGCCCGGGCCGCCGCCAGCGCGGCCCGGGCCCGGTTCCGCGCCGACCTACGCCCGTACAGCCGAGCACAGAACGAGGTCAGCACCTCGGTCATGTCCCGCACCAGATCGTCGTCCAGCTCACGCTCCTCCAGCACCACCAAGGAACGCCCCGACGCCGACAGCGCCGCCTCACCAACACCGAACGACTGTTGATCCGCCGCGCCTCCACCGGCAACCGCCCCTCACGGAACCACTTGTACGCCGTTTGCGGATGCACCCCCTACAACCGCGCCCACTCCGTCAAGTTCACCAGGCCACGATAAAACTAATACTCACTATTCCGAATTAAAACCAAGTATTCACCGAGCAGTTGGCAGCCCCTGACGCCCTGCGCGCGGCCCTCGCCGTCGTCGACCCGGGCCGTCTGGAGGAGATGCAGGCCAAGAAGGACGAGGCATTCGCCAAGGCGGTCGAGTGGCAGTCACTCAGCCCTGTCCAGAGCTGGGTCCTGACCTGGGCCAGGGACCTCGGAATCGCGCGCCGCCCCGATCTGTCCACCCGTTACTCCCGCGCGATGAGCCATCTGGAACACGAAGATCCGGCCACCGCTCAGGAAGCCGTGCGAGAACTGAGCTCCGTCCTGGACGAGGCCATGAAGGCAGTCCGCGCGTGAGCTGGAAGTGGGAGTACGCCTTTGGCGCGGAGGAAGCCGCTCGTACCGCTCCGGCCGACTTCCTTGTGAAGGTCGGCAGGACTTGGAGGGACGAGGTCACCGACTGTCCGGAGGAGTGCGATCCGGAAACGGACGGGCCGGAATCGGCCACCTTCATCCGAGGCTTACTCTCCGGCTTGACTGACCCCCGTCCGGCTTGGGAATCGTGATCATAGCGATAGCGACGAAGAGTTAATACGGGGGTTCCCGCATGGCCATGCCCAGACCGCAGACGCGCCAGTGCGAGGCGTTCATGACGAATCTGACGTACGCCCGGCGCAGGGTCGAAGCGGGCCGGATGCTCACCCCGTTCCGGTCGCCCACGATCGACATCGACGACTTCTACCGGGCGGCCTGGGTGCAGGCGGTCGGGGCGATCGATCACTGGCTGCACGAGGAGGTGTTGCGCCGTGTCGCGGAGCTGGCGGGCAAGGACAGCCCCGACATGCCGTAACAGCTGCGTACCTACGAACTGCCGCTGTACCGGGTCGAGGCGGTGCGCCGTGGTGACGTGACGCTGGCTGAGGCCGTCGTCGAAAACCTGCGCGACAAGCTCGCGGGCCAGGCGCTTCAGCACCCCGGAAAGATCTCCGAGGTACTCAAGCTCGTGACGGAGAAGAAAGTCTGGTACGAGGCGGCGGGACGGATCAACGACTGGTTCCAGGGCCGCACCACACCGAACGAGAAGAAGCTTCGCAGTCGCTATCTGGAGATCACTCAGCGGCGCAACAAGATCGCCCACGACGCCGACCTGATCGACGGCGATCTCAAACAGCGCCGTCCGATCGACGAGGCCGAGGTCACCGACGCCATCGACTGGATCGAGCGGATCGCGCTCGCCATCGCCCACGTACTCGACGACGAGGGGTGAGAGGCGGCCAGGGAGGCGGTGGAGGCGGGCCGGGCGCCTCGTAGGGTGGGTTCCATGACGGAACTGCCCGACCGGCGTCTGCTCCTGGTGCACGCGCACCCGGACGACGAGTCGATCAACAATGGCACGACCATGGCCAGGTATGCGGCCGAGGGCGCCCATGTGACGCTGGTGACCTGCACCCTCGGCGAGGAGGGCGAGGTCATCCCGCCCGAGCTCGCCCACCTCGCGCCCGACCGCGACGGCGGGCTCGGCCCGCACCGGATCGGGGAGCTGGCCGCCGCCATGAAGGAGCTCGGGGTCACCGACCACCGGTTCCTCGGCGGCCCCGGGCGCTTCCACGACTCCGGGATGATGGGCCTCGAGCAGAACCACCGTGCGGGCGCCTTCTGGTCCGCCGACGTCGACGCCGCCGCCGCGCACCTCGTCGAGGTGATCCGCGAGGTACGCCCCCAGGTGCTCGTCACCTACGACCCCGACGGGGGCTACGGACACCCGGACCACATCCAGGCCCACCGCGTCGCGACGCGCGCCGCCGAGCTGGCCGCGGTGGCCGCCTTCCGTCCGGACCTCGGCGAACCCTGGGAGATCGCCAAGGTCTACTGGAACCGCGTACCGCGCCCGGTCGCCGAGGAGGGCTTCCGGCGGCTGCGCGAGGCGCTTCCCGGGCTGCCGTTCGGCGCGTCCGCCGCCGTGGACGACGTACCGGGTGTGGTCGACGAGGCGGTGATCACCACCGAGATCGACGGGACCGCGTACGCCGCCGCCAAGGCCGCCGCCATGCGCGCGCACGCCACGCAGATCGAGGTCGCCGAGCCGTGGTTCGCGCTCTCGAACGAACGGGCGCAGCCGTTGTTCAGCACGGAGTACTACCAGTTGGTGCGCCCGGATCGGGCCGGTATCGGTATCGGTACTGGAGCCGGTGCCGGTGCCGGTGCCGGTGCCGGTCGGGAGACGGACCTGTTCGCGGGGATCGGTGCGACCGGTGCGACCGGTCCGGTTGCTCGGCGAGAGGTGGAGGAGCGATGAGTACGACGGGACCGCGCGGGAGCGCGCTCGCCCAGCCGCTGACGCGCCCGTCGGGCGGGCGGATCGCCGCCCACCTGGGGCTTTTTGTGCTCGGCGCGGTGGTCGGGGTCGCCGGGGCGCTGGTGCAATCCGGCTGGTTCCCGGGTGGGTTGCTGCTCGCCCTGGTCGGCGCGGCCGGACTCTTCCTGGGCGGCTCGCGGGCGACCGGCTCGCGGGCCGGCGCAGTGGCGCCCGCGGCGGGCTGGATGGTCGCCGTCGTCCTGCTCACCTCGACCCGCCCGGAAGGGGACTTCCTCTTCGGCGCGGGCCTGGGCTCGTACCTTTTCCTGCTCGGCGGGATGGCCGTGGCTGTGATGTGCGCCACCCTTGGCCGGGGGCGGCAACCAGGCGGGTCCGCGGTCCGACTTGGGAAGTGACGTACCACTTCGCCGTATCGGACACGTGCAAGTCCGGTGGGGGTTTCCTCGGCGGGCGAGGTTTGCGCGCCGAATATGGCCAGTATGGTGGTGCGCGCCGCCGAGCTGCCCGAGATGAGGTCGAGTAAACGGGCGGCGGAGCCAACCGGGAGAACCTGCCTTGAGTCGTGAAACTGACAGTTCGTCCTCCGGGCCCAACGGGCGCGGTGGAGCCGCGTACCCGTCGGGGACGCCGCCGTACGGGACGCCCACGGCTTCCGAAAGCGGTGCCGACGCGGGCCGTTCGGCCACTGGCACCCCGCCGGAGGAGCGCAAGACCGAGACCACGCTGACGACACGGATCCGGATCAACATCCCCGGGTCGCGGCCCATCCCGCCGGTCGTCGTGCGGACGCCGGTCGCCGACGCCGACGCGTCCGCCGATGCCGCGGGATCCGCGGGAGCACCCGCGGAGGCGCCGCGCGCCATGAGTTCGCCCATGGGCGCGGGCGCGGCCGCGACGGCGGGCCTGTCGGGATCCGCATCCGCATCCGCACCCACCTCCCCCTCCACATCCGGGTCCCCATCCATGGACGGTTCCGGCGAGTCCGCCGCTCCGGCCAGGGAGAAGCCCAGCGACTGGTTCGCACCCCGCAAGGCCGGTGCGCCGGGCGGCGGTTCCACCAACGGGGCAGGCCTGCCCGGCGGTTCGGGGCCCGCGGGTCCCCCCGCGCCGCAGGGCGCGGGCGCGCCGGGCGGCACCGGTGTCGGCGGAGCGCGTCCGGGTGTGCCGGGCGGCCGAGTGCCGGGCGCCACCGGTGGCGCGAGCGGTTCGGGTCCCCTGGGCGCCGCGGGCGGTGCCCGACCCGGCGGTGGCGGTACGAACGGTGCCGGGCTGCCCGGTGCCACCGGCGCCGGACCCGTGGCGCCGGGGCACGGCGGCGGCACCGGTTCCTTCGACGTCTCCGCGGCGCTGGGCAACACGGCCT
The DNA here is from genome assembly GCF_054462255.1 of Streptomyces sp. SD15. Taxonomy (NCBI): domain Bacteria; kingdom Bacillati; phylum Actinomycetota; class Actinomycetes; order Kitasatosporales; family Streptomycetaceae; genus Streptomyces; species Streptomyces sp. SD15. Next base: position 25,808 of record NZ_JBTLMO010000060.1, read on the forward strand.
CCTTCCCGGCCATAGGGACCGACGGCGCGGGTGGCGAACCGCGGCGTGACGACCTCCCGTACTTCGCGGAGAACTTCGCCGACAACGGCCGGGGCGGCCCCGCGGGCCCGACCGGCGGTCCGGTCACCGGGGACGGCCCGCTGGTGCCGCAGGCCGGCCCGGGCGTGGCTCCGGGCAGCCTGGCCGCGGGAACGGGCAGGCCGGGCGCTGGCCCGGGGCAGGCTCCGGGCGGTATGGCCGCTGGTCCTGGGCAGGCCCCGGGCGGTATGGCCGCGGGCCCGGGGCTGGCTCCCGGCAGGCCGGGCGCTGGTCCGGGCGGTCCGGCCGCAGGGCCGGGCGGAGCCGGTGCTCCCGGCCGGGGCATGGGATACCCGGGCGGCGGCCTCAGCGACGACACCGCGATCCTCACCCCGCAAAAGCCCGCGCCCGAGCCGGTCGGCCAGGGCTACGGTGGCGCCGGGGACAACGTCTCCGGGCACACCCTGACCAGCGGCATCCCCGTCGTGCCGGCCGCCGCCCAGAACTCCCCGTTCGGTCCGGGCTCGCGCCCTGACGGCCCGCTGCCGCACACCCCGCCGAAGACGCCCGAGCCGGCCCCGAAGCCCGCCGCCTCGTCGAAGCCGGCCAAGAAGAAGGGCCGCAGCAAGCGGACGCTCCTGGTCGTCGGCGTGGTCGTCATCGGCGGCGGCGCCTACGGCGCGGGCCTTCTCATGAACCACTCGGACGTGCCCAAGGGCACCACCGTGCTCGGCGTCGACATCGGCGGCGGCACCCGCGACGACGCCGTCAAGAAGCTCGACGACGCCTTCGGGGACCGTACGAACAAGGCGCTCAAGCTGTCCGTCGACGGCGACACGGTCTCGCTCAAGCCGGACCAGGCCGGGCTCCAGCTCGACAGCCAGGCCACGGTCCGCGCCGCCGCGGGCAGCGACTACAACCCCGTCTCGGTGATCGGCTCGCTGTTCGGCCAGGAGCGTGTGGTCGAGCCCGAGATGCCCGTCGACGAGGAGAAGCTCAAGGCCGCTCTGGAGAGCGCCGCGGGCGGCTCCGGTTCGGCGAGCGACGGCACGATCAAGTTCGAGTCCGGCAAGGCCGTCGCCGTGTACGGCAAGGCGGGCAAGGGCATCGACGTCGCGTCCTCGACGACGGCCGTCGAAGAGGCGTACCGCGCGCAGGTCGAGACCGGCACGACCACGCCGGTGAAGGTCGCCACGTCCACCCAGCAGCCGTCGGTCACGAACGCCGAGGTCGACAGGATGATGAAGGAGTTCGCGGAGCCGGCGATGTCGGGCTTCGTGACGATCACGGCGGGCGGGGTGGAGCTCAAGTTCAGCCCGGAGAACTCCCTCTGGAAGTTCCTTGGGGTGAAGGCCGTCGACGGCAAGTTGGTCGACTACTACGACACGGCCGCGCTGAAAGAGCTGTACGGCACCACCTTCGACGGTGTACTGATCACTCGGGCCAACGGCAAGAAGACTGCCGTGACACCCGAGGATGTGGTCGGCGCGATGCGCCCGGCACTCCTTGGTAAGACGGCGGCGGAACGCGTCGGTGTGATCGAGACCAACCCTAGTTAGCCGCAAGCTGGTTGAGGGGGCGCCCGGTCATGGCCGGGCGCCCTCTCGTATGCCCTCCTGCCGTACGCCGACGCCCGATGCAGCGTTGCTCCGAGTGAGCCTTGGCGAGCGGGTGTCGAAGGGGCAGGTGGGTCGGATGGGGTGGGAATTCACCGACGACCACGGGGCCACGGTGCGGGCGGCGGGGCGGCCCGAGCACGCCGCACCAGTGGCCGCACAACGACAAAACCCCACGGCGCCTGGGCGAGCCTCAGTTAAGCCTCGCCCGCGCGGCCCGGGCCTGCCCCCGCACCCGCTCCGCCGTCGGCAGGTCCACCGCGGAGATCACCTCCGCATACGCATCCAGCTCCACGGCCCCACCCAGAAAGTCACCGCGCTGAACGAGCAGCTGGGCCCGTTCATACCGCAGCCGCGCCGGATGAGAAGGCAGCAGCAGCGACAACTCGACCGCCCACAGCGCCACATCCGACCGCTCGGGCCGGGCGGCCGCCCACGCCCGGATGTTGTTCAGGATCCGCAGAACGACATCGAGCGGATCGGCGGGGGCGAGCATCGAGGGGTCGATCGGCGCACCGGTGGCACCCGCGACGAGCAACTCGGCGTCGGAGCCGCTCAGCACCCGCCCGCCGTCGAAGGGATCGGCGAGCACCTGCTGCTCGGTCGGCCCGAAGCCCACCACGAAATGCCCGGGCAGGGCGACCCCGTACACCGGCGCTCCGGCCCGCCGCGCGACCTCCATCCAGACCACGGAGAGCAGGATGGGCAGCCCGCGCCGGCGCCGCAGCACCTGGTGCAGCAGCGAAGACCCCAGCCGCTGGTAGTCCCCGGGCGAGCCCCGGAACCCGCAGCGCCCGCCGAGCACTTCGGCGAGCGCGGTCGCCCAGGACCGCGGCCCACCGGGCCGGAACGGGAGCTGCCCCGCCAACCGGTCCAGCTCGATCTGCGCCTCGTCCATCCCCGCCTCGTCCAGCGTCCCGTCCGCCGCCGCCCCGACCAGCAGACACAGCACCGCCAGATCGGGCCGTTCGGACCGTGCCTCCTCGGCGAACCGCCGCCGCACCTCGGCGGCCCGCTCCGGTTCCGGGGGATGAGGGGGATGCATGGCAGTCTCGCGCTCCTTCACGCCGGTCGAGGGCGGTCGGCATCGGGCGCGCGGTAGTGGTGATACGCGTGGTGTGCCCCGAAGCCCATTCCGGCGTACATCGCCCGCGCGCCCGTGTTGTCCGACTCCACCTGGAGCCAGGCCGCCGAGGCGCCCTCGTCCAAGGCCCGTTCCGCCAGGGCCGCCATCACGGCGGTGGCCAGACCCCGGCGGCGCTCGGCGGGGTCGACCTCGACGGCCGCGAACCCGGCCCACCGGCCGTCGACCACGCACCGCCCGATCGCGGCCGGAGCGCCACCCGCCGCGCCGGGCACCGTCGCGAACCACACCGAGGGCCCGCTGCCCAGCACCTTCAGCGCGACCTCGCTCAGCCCCTTGCGCTGATAGCGGTCCAGCCACGCCTGGTCCGCCGTGCGGGAGAGGAGGACCTCGGGCGCCTCGCGGTCGGCGAGGGGCGCGAGCGAGCCGATCCACAGCTCGGCCGTCACCTCACGCGTCCAGCCGCGCGCCTCCAACTCCGCGCAGAGCAGTTCCTGCGTGCCCTCGGCGCCGGTGGCGGTCTGGACGTAGGCAGGCAGGTCACGAGCCGCGTACCAGTCGCGGACGTAGGTCAGTGCCTCGTCCAGCGGCCGACCGGGGTCGGCGAGGGGCAGCACGGAGTTGGCGCGCCGGGTGAACCCGGACGCCGCCCGCAGTTCCCACCCGCCGAGCCGCTCGCTCTCCACCGGCTGCCAGGCCCGCGCGGCGACCCGCGCCAGCTCCTCGTACGAGGCCGCGGGGCCCCGCCGACGCGCCGGAGCGGCCGGCACCACCTTGCCCGCGACCAGCGAGGATTCCGGAATCCGGACACTCTCCCCGCCCCGTCGCGTGATCAGCAGCACCCCGCCGTCCCATGATGTGAGAACACCCACCGTGTCGGTGAACTTCTCACCCCCGGCTCCATGTTCGCTCAAGCGCCGCACGGAGACGCGTTTGCCCACGTCAGCAGCGGTGATACGGACCTCAAGGCGGCCGGAAGCTGAGATTTCCACAGGTCAGTTCACCCCTCCTGTTCGGATCATGCCCAAGAACGGAGATACTAGATGCGGGCATCGACGACGCCGCGCTCCCGCGCGCCAGGCGGCGGAGCCTACGGAGGCCCGCCAGCGCCCTATCGAGGAGGAACGACAGCGTGACCTACGTCATCGCGCAGCCTTGTGTCGACGTCAAGGACAAGGCGTGCATCGAGGAGTGCCCGGTCGACTGCATCTACGAGGGCTCACGGTCCTTGTACATCCACCCGGACGAATGCGTCGACTGTGGAGCCTGTGAGCCGGTGTGCCCGGTCGAGGCGATCTTCTACGAAGACGACACTCCTGAAGAGTGGAAGGACTACTACAAGGCGAACGTCGAGTTCTTCGACGAGCTCGGCTCGCCCGGCGGCGCCAGCAAGCTCGGTCTGATCGAGCGTGACCACCCCTTCGTCGCAGCGCTGCCGCCGCAGAACCAGTAAGCGGCCCGCACCCACGCGCCGCCTCGGTCCCGTACGGCCTGATCACCTTGATCGCCGTACGGGACCGAGGCGTTTGCCGTACCAGCGAGTACAGAGAAAGTGAGCCCGATCCCGTGTCCGCAGTCTCCGACCGGCTTCCCACCTTCCCCTGGGACAAGCTGGAGCCCTTCAAGGCGACGGCCGCCGCTCACCCGGGCGGCATCGTCGACCTGTCCGTCGGTACCCCGGTCGACCCGGTGCCCGAGCTGATCCAGAAAGCTCTGGTCGCGGCCGCGGACTCGCCGGGCTACCCCACGGTGTGGGGCACGCCCGAACTGCGGGACGCGCTCACGGGCTGGGTGCAGCGGCGGCTCGGCGCGCGCGACGTCACCCACCACCACGTGCTCCCGGTCGTCGGCTCCAAGGAACTCGTCGCCTGGCTCCCGACGCAGCTGGGCCTGGGCCCTGGAGACAAGGTGGCGTTCCCGCGGCTGGCGTACCCGACGTACGAGGTCGGCGCCCGGCTGGCCCGCGCGGAGTACGTCGCCTACGACGACCCGACGGACCTGGACCCGACCGATCTCAAGCTCCTGTGGCTCAACTCGCCGTCGAACCCGACGGGCAAGGTCCTCTCCAAGGAGGAACTCACCCGGATCGTCGCGTGGGCCCGGGAACACGACGTCCTTGTCTTCTCCGACGAGTGCTACATCGAGCTGGGCTGGGAGGCCGACCCGGTCTCGGTCCTGCACCCGGACGTGTGCGGCGGCTCGTACGAGGGGATCGTCTCCGTCCACTCGCTCTCGAAGCGGTCGAACCTGGCCGGCTACCGCGCCGCGTTCCTCGCGGGCGACCCCGCCGTCCTCGGCGACCTCCTGCAGATCCGCAAGCACGGCGGCATGATGACGTCGGCGCCGACCCAGGCCGCCGTGGTCGCCGCCCTGTCGGACGACACCCACGTCCGCGAACAGCGCGACCGCTACGCCGCCCGTCGCTCCGCCCTGCGCGACGCCCTGCTGCGGCACGGCTTCCGCATCGAGCACAGCGAGGCCAGCCTCTACCTGTGGGCCACCCGGGACGAGTCCTGCTGGGACACGGTGGCCCGGCTGGCGGAGCTGGGCATCCTCGTCGCCCCGGGCGACTTCTACGGCCCGGCGGGCGAGAAGTTCGTACGGGTGGCTCTGACGGCGACGGACGAGCGGGTGGCTGCGGCGGTGGAACGCCTGGAGAGCCTGGAGCGGTAACTGCGGTACTGCGGTAACTGCGGTACTGCGGGACCTGCTCAGGGCAAGCGAAACGGGGTCCAGGGACGGCTTCCCTGGACCCCGTCGCCGTACGGCTGCGGCGGCTAGCCGAGCGGCAGGCCCTTCAGGGGCAGGCCACCCTTGGTCACCGCGTCGGTCGGCAGACCCTTGGTCACCGCGTCGGTCGGCAGGCCACCCTTGGTCGCCCCGTCGGTCGGCAGGCCACCCTTGCCACCCTTGGTCGCCGCGCGGGCCGGACCGCCCTTGGTCGCCGCGCGGGTCGGCAGGCCGCTCTTGGTCGCTGCGCGGGTCGGACCGCCCTTGGTCGCCGCGCGGGTCGGCAGGCTGCTCTTGGTCGTCGCGCGGGTCGGCAGGCCCCCCTTGGTCACCGCGGCGGTCGGCAGGCCGCCCTTGGTCGCCGTCTTCGCGGTGTCACCGAGCAGACCCCCGGCCTGACCCGCCGTGTCCCCGGCCACCTGCGTCGCGGCCGGCGTCGCCGTCTTGGCGACCTTGCCACCGGCCTTGCCCGCGGCCGGCACCGCCTTCTTGACCGCGTCGCCGCCGGTCGTGCCCGCGAGTCCGGTGACGTTCTGCGTCGCACCGTCGACCGTGTTGCCGACCTGCGCCCCGTCCGGGGCGGTCAGACCGCCGAGGCTGGGGGTGGCCGGGAGTCCGGCTGCCGCGCTGGCGGAGCCGGCCGCACCGACCACGGGCGCCGCTCCCGCTGCGATGAGCAGCGCAGCACGGGCGATCCGGCGGGTCAGGGGGAGGGACATGATGCTCCTTAGACGGAAGAGAACTGTGAAGTGTCCTGCCACGCCCGGGAGTTGACCGACCGGCTGTCGGCCTACCTGTTGCCTGCTGATCGTCCGGGCTCGGACGCAGTGACTACCGCTCGAAACGCGCGAAGGTTGCGGTGACACACGGTAAAGAGTTGGTAATGCTTCGCATTATCGGCTGCGGATAAAAGCGGGCAAAAAGCATCCGGTCGGAAAGTCTGCTGAATCCTTACGGCTCTTTGCTTTCAAGGGGCGCGGCCGATTCGGCGGTGAGGACGCGAGGACCTGCGCCCATCGTCGACGCGAGGCGTCGCGTGTTCCCCGGAAGGGTGAGGACCCGTACTACTGTGCAGTGACGATGCGGACCGCTGCCGCGGACTCCTTCGCCGCCGAGCCGTCCGTGTCGTCGGACGTACGCCACTCGCCGTCCCTTCTCCCGGCCGTCCACTCCCGCCCCGCGTACGAGACCCGTTCGATGTGCAGCGCGGAGGAGTTGGCCACGGCCCAGTGCGCGAGCTCCCAGCCGCGCTGCCGCACGCCGGCCTCCGCGGTGGTCTCCTCGCCCACGGGCACGAGCACGGGCACGGTCACGGTCCGTCCCGCGCCGGTCGGCGAGGGCGAGGGCGAGGGCGTCGGCGATGCTGTCGGTGAGGCGGCGGAGCCGGCGGCGCTCACGTCGGCTGCCGTCTCCTGCAGCACGTCGCGGCCGAAGTCCCGCACGAGAGCGGTCCGCACCGAGTCCGGGCTGCCGGCCACGATCGCCTCGGCGTGGCCTTCACAGGTCAGCGTGGCCGCCGCGCGGCCGGTCAGGGCGGCGGCCAGCAGCGTGGCGTCCGGCTCGTGCTTCGCGTAGGCCTGCGGATAGCCACTGCGCTGGACGCGCTGCGCGGCGACCGTGAGCGGCAGCCGCGTATAGCCCGGCACCTTGACCAGGTGATCGTAGAACTCACCCGCCGCGTATATCGGATCCATGATCTGCTTCGTCGTCCCCCAGCCTTGCGAGGGCCGCTGCTGGAACAGGCCGAGCGAGTCCCGGTCGCCGTGCTGGATGTTGCGCAGCGTCGACTCCTGGAGCGCGGTCGCCAGGGCGATGGTCACGGCGCGCTCGGGCAGGCCGCGGGAGGTGCCGACCGCCGAGATCGCCGCCGCGTTCTCCGCCTGCTCGGGCGTGAACTCGTACGACGTGCTGTCGTCCTTGCCCGAGACGACCGTGCAGAGGGGCTCACCGTTCCCTCCTGTGAGGTACTGCACCGCGAGATATCCCGCGAGCGCGAGCAGGACCACGACGGCCGCCCCGGAACGGAGGAGGCGGCCGCGACGGACGGGCGGAGTGGGGGACGGCTCTGACACGACGTACAAGGTACTGGAGGTCACTGTCGACGGCGTGTGAGGTTGTAGACAACCAGGGCGCGCTAGGGTCGACGGCATGGCCGATACTCCCCTTGACCTCACGCTGGACGCTGCCGAGCTCACCGCGCAGCTCGTCGACTTCCCCTCGGAGAGCGGCAACGAGAAGCCGCTCGCGGACGCCATCGAGTCCGCGCTGCGGGCGCTGCCGCATCTGACGGTCGACCGGTACGGCAACAACGTCGTGGCGCGTACGAACCTGGGGCGGGCCGAGCGCGTGATCCTCGCCGGCCACATCGACACGGTCCCCATCGCCGGCAACGTCCCCTCCCGTCTCGACGAGGACGGCGTCCTGTGGGGCTGCGGCACCTGCGACATGAAGTCGGGAGTGGCGGTCCAGCTCCGCATCGCGGCCACGGTCCCCGACCCCGATCGCGACCTCACCTTCGTCTTCTACGACAACGAAGAGGTCGCGGCCCCTCTGAACGGCCTGAAGCATGTGGCCGAGGCCCACCCCGAGTGGCTGGCGGGAGACTTCGCGATCCTCCTGGAACCGACGGACGGTCAGGTCGAGGGCGGCTGTCAGGGCACGCTGAGGGTGTTCCTGAAGACCAAGGGGGAGCGTGCGCACTCCGCGCGCGCGTGGATGGGCTCCAACGCGATCCATGCCGTGGCCCCCATCCTGGCCAAGCTGGCCGCGTACGAGCCGCGCACGCCGATCGTCGACGGCCTCCAGTTCCACGAGGGCCTCAACGCCGTCCGTATCGAGGGGGGTGTGGCCACCAACGTCATCCCCGACGCCTGCACGGTCGTCGTCAACTTCCGCTACGCGCCCGACCGCAGCGAGGCCGAGGCGGAGGCCTTCGTGCGTGACTTCTTCGCGGACTGCGACGTGGACGAGTTCATCGTCGACGACCACACGGGCGGGGCCAGGCCCGGACTGACCCACCCGGCGGCGGCGGCCTTCATGGCGGCCGTCGGTGGCGAGGCCCGTCCCAAGTTCGGCTGGACGGACGTCGCCCGCTTCAGCGCGCTCGGGGTGCCCGCGGTGAACTACGGCCCCGGTGCCCAACTCTTGGCCCACAAGGTGGACGAGCGGGTCCGGGCGTCCGCGATTCCCGAGGCCGAGGAGCGCCTGCGAGCCTGGCTGACTTCCGGCTGACTTCTGATGGACCGCGGGTGTGGTGCACGGCGGACATGCGCATGTCCCCCCTCCGTAACCAGCGGAGATCTACGCTGGGGCTGAAACACCGCAAGCGGAGGGAGCGCACATGGCTACTGGCAACCCCGAGGGCAAGAAGCGGCCACCGGAGGAGCAGCGGCTGGGACCGGTGCTGCGCAGGCGGAATCAGGTGCAGTCGAGCACCACGGATCAGCGGCTGCTGGACGCGGGCGGGCCCTCCGACTGGGTGCACACGGACCCCTGGCGGGTCCTGCGTATCCAGTCGGAGTTCATCGAAGGCTTCGGCACGCTGGCCGAACTCCCGCCCGCGATCAGCGTGTTCGGCTCCGCCCGTACGCCGGTGGACTCGCCCGAGTACGACACGGGCGTCGCCCTCGGACGGGGTCTGGTCGAAGCCGGCTTCGCCGTCATCACCGGTGGTGGTCCCGGTGCCATGGAGGCTGCCAACAAGGGCGCCTGCGAGGCCAAGGGCATCTCCGTCGGCCTCGGCATCGAGCTCCCCTTCGAACAGGGCCTCAACCCGTACGTCGACATCGGCCTCAACTTCCGCTACTTCTTCGTGCGCAAGATGATGTTCGTCAAGTACGCGCAGGGATTCGTGGTCCTGCCCGGCGGCCTCGGCACCCTCGACGAACTCTTCGAGGCGCTCACCCTGGTCCAGACCCAGAAGGTCACCCGCTTCCCCATCGTCCTCTTCGGTACGGCGTACTGGGGCGGGCTGGTCGACTGGCTCAAGAACACCCTCATCGCCCAGGGCAAGGCCTCCGAGAAGGATCTGCTGCTGTTCCACCTCACGGACGATGTGGAGGAGGCAGTGGCCCTGGTGTCGAAGGAGGCGGGCCGGTAGGTGGTGGTGCGCCGGGGGTTGTCCGCCCCCGCCGCCCCTACCCATTCCCGTCCCCTGGGGGCTGCCGCCCCCAGACCCCCGCTTCGGCCTGAACGGCCTCGTCCTCAAACGCCGGACGGGCTGACATACCCAGGGGCGCGGGGAACTGCGCGCCCAGCCCCCACCCTCCCGCAGCAAAGGAACCACCAGCCGGGGGGTCCGGGGGGCGGAGCCCCCGGGGATGGGACGGGTAGGGGCGGCGGGGGCGAGACCCTGTCCCGCCCAAGCCCAGTGCAACGGCAAGGCACACTGGTCACGTAAAGCCACCCGCCCCCGGAGGGCCACCGTGCGTCGCCGTCTCATCCAGTCCACGCTCGCCGTCGTACTCGTCGTGATCGCCGTCTTCGGCGTCTCCCTCGTGATCGTCGAGACCCGCACCATCAGCAACAGCGCCCAGGAGCGGGTGGACTCCGAGGCCCTGCGCCTGGCCAGCATCGTGGACAGCCGCATCCTCGGCGACGAACACATCAACGCGGAGATCCTCAAGAACCAGGTCGCGGACGACCGGCACGCCGTGATCCGCATCCCCGGCCAGCCTCCCATCGAGATCGGCACCCCGCCCCGCGGCGACGTCATCGACTCCACGGCCAAGGGCGAGGAGGGCGAGACGGTCACCGTCCAGGAGCCGCGCTCGGCGGTGACCCGCGAGGTCGGCCGTACGCTCCTGATCATCGGCGCGGTCGCACTCCTCGCGATCATCGCCGCCGTCCTGCTCGCCGTACGCCAGGCCAACCGCCTCGCCTCCCCGCTCACCGACCTCGCGGAGACCGCCGAACGGCTCGGCTCCGGCGACCCCCGCCCGCGCCACAAGCGGTACGGCGTCCCGGAGCTGGACCGGGTCGCGGACGTCCTGGACGGCAGCGCGGAGCGGATCGCGCGCATGCTCACCGCCGAGCGCCGCCTCGCCGCCGACGCCTCCCACCAGCTCCGTACGCCCCTCACGGCGCTGTCCATGCGGCTGGAGGAGATCACCCTCACCGACGACCCCGACACGGTGAAGGAGGAGGCGACGATCGCGCTGACGCAGGTCGAACGCCTCACGGACGTCGTGGAGCGGCTGCTGACCAACGCCCGCGACCCCCGTACCGGCTCCGCCGTCTCCTTCGACCTCGACGAGGTCATCAAGCAGCAGCTGGAGGAGTGGCGCCCGGCCTACCGCAGCGAGGGCCGCGCGATCGTCAGCTCCGGCAAGCGGCATCTGCAGGCCGTGGGTACCCCGGGGGCGGTCGCCCAGGTCCTCGCCGCGCTCATCGAGAACTCCCTCATGCACGGGGGCGGCACCGTCGCCCTGCGCACCCGGGTGACCGGCAACCAGGCCGTCATCGAGATCACGGACGAGGGGCCCGGCGTCCCCGCCGACCTGGGCGCCCGCATCTTCGAGCGCACGATCAGCGGCCGCAACTCCACGGGCATCGGCCTTGCCGTCGCCCGCGACCTGGCGGAGGCGGACGGGGGACGGCTGGAGATGCTTCAGGCACAGCCGCCGGTGTTCGGACTGTTCCTGTCGCGTGAGCCGCTGACGAAGGCGTCGGTGGAGGAGGAAGAGGAGGAGCGGACGGTGCGGTAGGGCCGACCTGCGCCGACTCCGGCTCCGGCAATCAAGCCGCTCAGTTCACCCTGACCGGCGGCCGCTCGGCCTCCACGCCCCGGAACGCCTGCCCGCTCACCACGGCTTTCGTCTCGCCCTCCACGCTCTCCTTCACAGGCAACGCACGGAACACCCACGTGCGGTACGACCAGAAGCGGAACAGCGTCGCGATGCCGATGCCGAGGAACTTGAAGATATTGCTCTGCAGCTGGCTGTCCCAGCCGAAGCCGTACGTCGCCACGTACAGCACACCGTTCTCGATGACCAGCCCCACCGCGCTGAACAGCACGAAGAGGCCCATCTCCTTGGTACGGCCGCTCCGGTCGCGGTCGCGGTACGTGAAGTAGCGGAAACCGACGTAGTTGAAGGCGATGGCGACGACCGTGGCGATGACACTCGCCCGCACGACCTGCAGCCCGGTCGCATGGCGCACCAGGTTGAAGGTGACGAGGTTGACGAGGAGCCCCGCACCACCGACCGCTCCGAACTTGGCGATCTCACGGAAGAGCTGGTCGAACCGGCGGCGCACCGCGCTGCGGGGCGGCGAATGCTGCCCCGATGAAGCACTGCCCATGGTGTCGCCAGCCCCCATAGATCGGACATCGGTCGGATGTTTCAACCAAACCATGCTAACCAGCGACCCTGGGCAATGCCTGAGGACGGGCTCACAGGTCCGGAAAGAGCGGGTCACAGGCTCCGGATAAAGCGGGTCACAGGCCCGGGAAAGAGCGGATCACAGGCGCGGAAACCGGCCGCGGTGGCGTGGCCGATACTCTTGGAGCGTGACATTCCCGGTAGTCGGCATGGTCGGCGGCGGTCAGCTCGCTCGTATGACACACGAGGCGGGCATCCCGCTCGGCATCAAGTTCAAGCTCCTCAGTGACACCTCTCAGGATTCCGCGGCGCAGGTCGTCGGCGATGTCGTCATAGGCGACTACCGCGACCTCGACACGCTGCGTGACTTCGCGCGGGGCTGCGACGTGATCACCTTCGATCACGAACACGTCCCCACCGAGCACCTGCGCGCCCTGGAGGCGGACGGCATCCCCGTCCGTCCCGGACCCGACGCTCTCGTGCACGCCCAGGACAAGGGTGTGATGCGCGCGAAGCTCGACGCGATCGGCGTGCCGTGCCCACGGCACCGCATCGTGACGGACGTCGACGACGTCGCCGCGTTCGCGGCGGAGGGAGACGGCTTCCCGATCATCCTGAAGACCGTCCGCGGCGGCTACGACGGCAAGGGTGTGTGGTTCATCCGCTCCGCCGAGGACGCGGCTCTTGTCGAGCCCTTCCGCGCCGGCGTCCCCGTCCTCGCCGAGGAGAAGGTCGACTTCGTACGGGAACTCGCCGCGAACGTCGTCCGCTCGCCGCACGGCCAGGCCGTCGCGTACCCCGTCGTCGAGTCCCAGCAGGTCGACGGCGTCTGCGACACGGTGATCGCTCCCGCGCCCGGCATGGCGGACGAGCTGGCCCTGCGGGCCGAGGAGCTCGCCCTGCGCATCGCCAAGGAGCTCGGAGTCGTAGGCCATCTGGCCGTAGAGCTGTTCGAAACGGCCGACGGCCGCATTCTCGTCAACGAACTGGCCATGCGCCCGCACAACTCGGGCCACTGGACCCAGGACGGCGCGATCACCTCCCAGTTCGCCAACCACGTACGGGCCGTCCTCGACCTCCCCCTCGGCGACCCGCGCCCACGCGCCAAGTGGACGGTCATGGCGAACGTCCTGGGCGGCGACTACCCGGACATGTACTCCGCGTACCTGCACTGCATGGCCCGCGACCCCCAGCTCAAGATCCACATGTACGGCAAGGACGTGAAGCCCGGCCGCAAGGTCGGCCACGTCAACACCTACGGCGACGACCTGGACGACGTCCTCGAGCGTGCCCGCCACGCAGCCGGTTACCTGAGAGGGACCATCACCGAATGAGCCCTGTTGTAGGCATTGTCATGGGGTCCGACTCCGACTGGCCCGTCATGGAGGCCGCCGCCGAGGCACTCGACGAGTTCGAGATCGCGTACGAGGTCGACGTCGTCTCCGCGCACCGCATGCCGCACGAGATGATCGCGTACGGCGAGCAGGCCGCCGAGCGCGGGCTCAAGGCGATCATCGCGGGCGCGGGTGGCGCCGCCCACCTGCCCGGCATGCTGGCCTCCGTCACCCCGCTGCCCGTGATCGGCGTGCCGGTCCCGCTGAAGTACCTGGACGGTATGGACTCGCTCCTGTCCATCGTGCAGATGCCGGCCGGGGTGCCGGTCGCGACCGTCTCGGTCGGCGGCGCGCGCAACGCGGGCCTCCTCGCCGCCCGCATGCTGGCCGCCCACGACGAGGAACTCCTCGGCCGGATGCGGGAGTTCCAGCAGGAGCTGGGCGATCAGGCCCGGGAGAAGGGCAAGCGGCTGCGCGCCAAGGTGGAGGGCGCGAGCGGCGGCTTCGGTTTCGGCTCGGGGGAGTGACGGAAGTGACAGAAGTGACGCGCGTGCCCTCCCTTCACCTCGACCAGGCCCGCGAACTCCTCGCCGACTTCCCCGTCGTCGACGGCCACAACGACCTCCCCTGGGCACTGCGCCAGCAGGTCCGCTACGACCTCGACGCCCGCGACCTCACCACCGACCAGAGCGCCCACCTGCACACCGACCTGGCGCGGCTGCGCGCGGGCGGCGTCGGTGCCCAGTTCTGGTCGGTGTACGTCCGCTCGGACCTGCCCGGCGCGCTCACCGCGACGCTCGAACAGATCGACGGCGTACGGCAGCTGATCGACCGTCACCCGTCCGACCTGCGCGCCGCGCTCACCGCCGCCGACATGGAAGCGGCGCGCGGCGAGGGTCGTATCGCGTCGCTGATGGGCGCGGAGGGCGGTCACTCGATCGACAACTCCCTCGGCGCACTGCGCGGCTTGTACGCCCTGGGCGTCCGCTACATGACCCTCACCCACAACGACAACATCGCGTGGGCGGACTCGGCGACGGACGTCCCCGCCGTGGGCGGCCTGACGGCCTTCGGCCGCGAGGTCGTACGGGAGATGAACCGCGAGGGCATGCTCGTCGACCTCTCGCACGTCGCCGCGACGACCATGCGGGACGCGCTCGACACGACGTCCGCGCCGGTCATCTTCTCCCACTCCTCCTCCCGCGCGGTGTGTGACCACCCGCGCAACATTCCGGACGACGTCCTGGAGCGGCTGCCCGCCAACGGGGGAGTGGCGATGGTGACGTTCGTACCGAAGTTCGTGCTCCAGGCGGCGGTCGACTGGACCGCCGCGGCCGACGAGAACATGCGGGCGAACGGCTTCCACCACCTGGACACGACTCCGGAGGGCATGAAGGTCCACCGTGTCTTCGAGGAGTCGAACCCGCGCCCCATCGCCACGGTGTCGACGGTGGCGGACCACCTGGACCACATGCGCGAGGTCGCCGGCGTCGACCACCTCGGCATCGGCGGCGACTACGACGGCACGGCGTTCACGCCCGACGGCCTGGACGATGTCTCCGGCTACCCGAACCTGATCGCGGAGCTGTACGACCGCGGCTGGTCCCGCGCCGACCTCGCCAAGCTGACCTGGCAGAACGCCGTGCGGGTGCTGGGTGCGGCCGAGGACGTGGCCCGGGACCTGCAGGCGCGGCGGGGGCCGTCGAACGCGACACTGGAGCAGCTGGACGGCTGACGTAGCTTCACTCTTCACTGCCATGCCTGGTGGGTGGGGGTACACGGGTGGGGCGTGCCCCCGAACGCCCCACCCACCAGGAAGCCCCCCTGGCTCCGTGCGACGGTGACCGTACTGCGATCACCGTCCACCCAACGGAGCCACGCCATGGCAGACCTGCAGGACGAACTGGACACCACCATCGGTGGGGGTCCCCCCTGTTCGAGCGCAGTCGAGAACTTTCCGGCCTTCTTTCAGCAGGAGCAGAGGCAGAACGGGTGCCCTGCCGGGTCCGCGTACACCCGCCAGCCGCGCGAGCGGTCCGCCGTGTCCAGCGGGCGCGCGCCGAGCGCGAGCACGCCCTTCTCGGCGGCGTCCATGTCGTCGACGGTCAGGTCCAGGTGGAACTGCTGCGAGGCGTCGGGCGCGGGCCACTTCGGCGGTACGTGGCCGGGGGCGGCCTGAAACGCCAGCGACTGACCGTCGGACACCTTCAGGTCCACCCAGTCCCCCTCGCCCTCGACCGTGCCGCCGAGCACTTGGGCGTAGAACGCGGCGAGGGCACGGGGGTCGGGACAGTCCAGGACGACGACACCCAGCTTGGCGAGAGCCATGACTTCCTCCAGGAGTGAGAGTTACCCATAAACCTCTTCAAGAGGTAACGGTTACTGCATGGTCCCGTATTGGAGGTAACGTCGCAACCATGAATGACCGTGCGCCCGCGCCCGGAAGCCTGGCCTTGATCCAGTCCCTGGTGAACACCCTCGACATCGAGTCCGGCGCGGACTCGCTGGACACGCCCGAGGGCCGGGCGCACTTCGGTCTCGCGACGGCGGGAGCGGCGGGCGTGACGGCGGGCGTGACGAAGGGCGTGACGAAGGGCGTGGCGGAGGAGGTGGCGGCGGCGCGTGAGCTGCGCGAGTCGCTGCGGGTGGCCTGCCTGGCGCACGCGGGCCACCCGCCGCACCGCACGGTGACCCCCCTCGGCGAGCTGCTGGCCCGGTCACCCCTGCGTGTGACGGTCGACGAGCACGACGGCAGCGCGGGATTCGCCCCCGCCGCCGTCTCCCTGACCTCCACCGTCGCGGCGGCTGTCGCGGAGGCTCTCGTGGCGGGCACCTGGCAGCGCCTGAAGGCGTGCGAGGCGCCGACCTGCCACTGGGTGTACTACGACCGCTCCCCGGGGGGACGCGGCCGCTGGTGCTCGATGTCGGTCTGCGGGGCCCGCGCGAAGATGCGCCGGTACCGCGCGAAGTAGCGCCCTGGGACTCGTCCCGCCCGGGCGAAGCGGCTGCCCGCGAGCCCACCAGCAGCAGGCACAGTACGGCGATCCCCGCGAGCCGTCGCGGCCATCGAGGGTGACGGTCGTCATCCCGGACTCCTTGGAGAGCGGTCCCCAAGCATGGCGCAGGTGTGGAGAATGGGGAGGGCGCGCCGCTCCGGCCGGCTGAGCCCCGGCCGGAGCGGCGTCCCCCGTGTCGCGGAGCGCGTCAGCAGTTGTTGGTGAGGAAGTCCATGGTGGGCGTGAGCATCTGTCGGGCCCAGACCGTGTGCATCCCCGGGCATGGCTCGACACGGCGGTCGCGCGCGGGAATTCCCGCGAAGCGCCGCCAGGAAATCACCGTAAATACAGCCGGGACTTCACCGAACCTGCGGGAATTCTCGGAACTCCCTTGAGCCCGTCGGAAATTCACGGAACTCGACCGAGCGGCCCCTCGACCGAGCTCTCCGACCGACCGAGCTCTCCGACCGACCGAGCTCTCCGACCGAGCGAGCTCTCCGACCGTGCGCGACCCAAAAAGCCGGCCTTTCAGGCCGTCGGCCGCCCCATCGCCCGGTACGTCCACCCGGCCCGCCGCCACACCTCCGGGTCGAGCGCGTTGCGCCCGTCGAGGACCAGCCGCGCGGCGACGGCCTCGCCCAGCACCGCCGGGTCCAGCTCGCGGAACTCACGCCACTCGGTCAGGTGCAGTACGACATCGGCGCCGCGCACGGCCTCTATGGCCGAGTCGGCGTATCCGAGCGTCGGGAAGAGCCGGCGCGCGTTGTCCATGCCCTTCGGGTCGTAGACGGTGACCTGGCCGCCCTGGAGGTGGATCTGCCCGGCGACGTTCAGCGCGGGCGAGTCCCGGACGTCGTCCGAGTCGGGCTTGAAGGTGGCGCCGAGCACGGCGACCCGCTTACCGAGGAAGGAACCGCCGCCCAGCGCCTGCCGGGTCAGCTCCACCATCTGCCCGCGCTGGCGCATGTTGATGGAGTCGATCTCGCGCAGGAAGGTCAGCGCCTGGTCGGCACCGAGCTCACCGGCACGGGCCATGAAGGCGCGGATGTCCTTGGGCAGACAGCCACCCCCGAATCCGATCCCGGCCCGCAGGAACTTCTTCCCGATCCGCTCGTCGTGCCCGATGGCCTCGGCCAGCTTGGCGACATCGCCGTCGGCGGCCTCGCAGACCTCGGCCATGGCGTTGATGAAGGAGATCTTGGTCGCGAGGAAGGAGTTCGCGGAGGTCTTCACCAGCTCGGCGGTCGGGAAGTCGGTCACCACGAACGGCGACCCCGCGGTGACCGGTGTCGCGTACACCTCGCGCAGCAGCTTCTCGGCGCGCTCACTGCGTACGCCCACGACGATGCGGTCGGGGTGCAGCGTGTCGTTCACGGCGAAGCCCTCGCGCAGGAACTCGGGGTTCCAGGCGAGCTCGGCGTCCTCACCGGCGGGCGCGAGCTCCGCGAGCCGGGCGGCCAGGCGCTCCGCGGAGCCGACGGGCACGGTGGACTTGCCGACGACGAGGGCGGGGCCGTGGAGATGCGGGGCGAGCGACTCGAAGGCGGCATCGACGTACGACATGTCGCACGCGTACTCGCCGTGCTTCTGCGGCGTGTTCACGCAGACGAAGTGGACGTCGCCGAATTCCCCGACCTCGGCCCAGTCCATGGTGAAACGCAGCCGCCCGCTGGACCCCTCGATCCCCGCGACATGCTTGCGCAGCAGCTCCTCCAGCCCCGGCTCGTACATCGGGACCTCGCCCCGCGTGAGCATCTCGATCTTCTCGGGAACGACATCGAGCCCGAGGACCTCGAAGCCGAGCTCGGCCATGGCCGCGGCGTGGGTGGCGCCGAGATAGCCGGTGCCGATCACGGTGATCTTGAGGGCCATGGGTGCTCCTGAGGTGTACGGCGGGGTGCGCGCCCGAGCATAACCGGGGGCATGCGACGGCCCCTCAACGGGCAACTTTCCCTTTGTCGCCAAGCTCACGTATCCCTCCCGTGGGCGGGCCCCTAAAATTTGGGTTACTTAACGGTAGTTATCACCACCGTCACAGCATCCTTGGAGCGTGAGAGACCTTGGCCGGATCGGCTGATTTCGACCTGTACCGCCCGTCCGAGGAGCACGACATGCTCCGTGACGCGATCCGTTCGCTGGCCGAGGCGAAGATCGCGCCGTACGCGGCCGCGGTGGACGAGGAAGCCCGTTTCCCCCAGGAGGCACTGGACGCCCTGGTCGCCTCCGACCTGCACGCCGTGCACGTACCCGAGTCGTACGGCGGCGCGGGCGCGGACGCGCTGGCGACGGTGATCGTGATCGAGGAGGTGGCGCGGGTATGCGCGTCCTCCTCCTTGATACCGGCGGTCAACAAGCTGGGCTCGCTCCCCGTGATCCTCTCCGGCTCCGAGGACCTCAAGAAGAAGTACCTGGCCCCCCTCGCCAAGGGCGACGGAATGTTCTCGTACTGCCTGTCCGAGCCGGACGCGGGCTCCGACGCGGCAGGCATGAAGACGAAGGCCGTCCGCGACGGCGACTTCTACGTCCTCAACGGCGTGAAGCGCTGGATCACCAACGCGGGCGAGTCCGAGTACTACACGGTGATGGCGGTCACGGACCCGACGAAGCGCTCGAAGGGCATCAGCGCCTTCGTGGTCGAGAAGTCGGACGAGGGCGTCTCCTTCGGCGCCCCGGAGAAGAAGCTCGGCATCAAGGGCTCCCCGACCCGCGAGGTCTACCTCGACAACGTCCGCATCCCCGCCGACCGCATGATCGGCGAAGAGGGCACCGGCTTCGCGACGGCGATGAAGACCCTGGACCACACCCGCATCACGATCGCGGCCCAGGCGCTGGGCATCGCGCAAGGCGCGTTGGACTACGCCAAGGGCTACGTCCAGGAGCGCAAGCAGTTCGGCAAGCCCATCGCCGAGTTCCAGGGCATCCAGTTCATGCTCGCCGACATGGCCATGAAGATCGAGGCCGCCCGCCAGCTGACGTACGCTGCCGCCGCCAAGTCGGAGCGCGGCGACGCGGACCTGACCTTCCAGGGTGCCGCCGCCAAGTGCTTCGCCTCCGACGTCGCCATGGAGGTCACCACGGACGCCGTCCAGCTCCTCGGCGGCTACGGCTACACCCGCGACTACCCGGTCGAGCGCATGATGCGCGACGCGAAGATCACGCAGATCTACGAAGGCACGAACCAGGTCCAGCGCATCGTGATGGCCCGCAACCTCCCGTAGCGCAAGCCCCGTTTCGCCCTCCGCCTGCCCTCAGGCGGAGGGCGAACGCGCGTCCACGGCAGGTCATGTCACCCGCGCAGCTCGAACCACGTGACCTTCCCCGCCCCCGGTGGCGCGGCCCGGCTGCCCCATGCCTGAGCGCATCGGCTCACCAGCAGCAGACCACGACCGCCTTCGAGGCCCGCACCGCCACTGGTCGGGCATGGCAGTCGGTCGCTCCCGTCCCGCACGCTGACATGGAGCGTGCCGTCCCTCCAGCGCACGCGCACGGTCGCGGGTCCCGCGGCGTAGCGGTACGCGTTGCCGCACAACTCGCTGGTCAACAGCTCCGCCATGACTGCGAGGTCGACCAGCGAGTGGCGCGTGAGGATCGACCGTACGGTGCTGCGGGCGACTCCCGAGCCGATGGCGTGGTGCGGCAGGGTGAGGCTGTACTCCCAGAAGTCGTCGGGTGGTGGTGATTGTCGGGCTTTGGTCATCTGTGACCAACTGAGATCCCTAGCTGTATTGCCCTGTGAGGTTGGGGACGCGGCTGGCGGGTGGTTTGCCTGCGAGCGCGGTGTGTCCGCGGTGGTGATTGTAGGTATGCAGCCATGCGG
>NZ_JBTLMO010000061.1:0-44773 GCF_054462255.1 Streptomyces sp. SD15
CGCCGGCCACCGCCCTGAGGCCGCGACGGCGCCTCCGGCACCACCCGCTGGAACAGTTCCCACAACTCGTCCGGCACCAGCCGCTCAACGATCCCTGCCACGACCGGCAGCTTACCCGGCCAAATGAGATGACTTCTAAGTGCCTGTGTCTCTCGACCGCAGTCACTGTCCGTATTCGCGCGGTGGACGCATTCGCCAGGATCGAGTACTGCGCCCCGTCAGTGATCATCGTCGGCGACGTCGGGCTCGTGCCCGTCTCACCGGACGCCGCCGAGGGCCTCTACCGCCTGGTGGCTGCCGCGGCGGCGTATCCCTGCATCTGCATCTGGAGCGTTTCGGGGTGTGCCGAGATCGGCCGCGTGTAACCGATCGCCATTGAGCTGCTCATGGCGCGGGAGGCCCGCTCGTGCCGCTCATCCTTGGCCACGCTCTCGAACGCCAGGCGGGCGTTCTTCCGTGCTCCGCGTCAAGGCGGCGGCGATCGCCTTCTCGCCCGGGAAGAGTCGGAAGAGGTACGGCTGCGTGACACCGGCACACTTGGCAATCGCCTCGGCAGAGGTGTCGTAGCAGCCCTTGAGCGCGAACTCGCGATCGCGGCGCGGGGATGGCGCTGTCGCGTCTCTCTGCCTGCTCATCCGGCGCGTGCCGCCCTGCCGCCGGGCGCCGGTCAGCTCAACCTGAAGCCGGCCGGTGACGCGGCCCGGGATCAGTGCCGTGCTTGAGCTTGCGCATTGGAAACTGATCGGTTTACAGTGAAGGCAAGGGGAAACCGATCGGTTTCTCAGGCGAGTTCGGGAGTGCATGATGACGACAAATCGGCCGGTGGCCCTCGTGACGGGGGCGTCCTCCGGCATCGGCAAGCAGACCGCGCTCGCGCTGGTCGCGGCGGGTTTCGAGGTGGCCGGCACGGGCCGCGACACCTCACGCGTCACCCCGCTCCAGGGCGTGACGTTCTTCGACCTCGACGTGGTCAGTGGCAAGTCGGTCACCGCCGTGGTCCAGCAGGTGATCGACCGGTTCGGGCGGATCGACGTCCTGGTCAACAACGCCGGCATCGGCTCGATCGGCGCGGCGGAGGAAACCTCACTCACGCAGGCCCAGAGCGTCTTCGACATCAACGTCTTCGGGGTCATGCGCATGGTGAAGGAGGTCCTGCCGCACATGCGTGCCCAGGGACGCGGCCGCATCATCAACCTCTCGTCCGTACAGGGCTTCATCCCCGCTCCCTACATGGCCGTCTACGGCGCGTCCAAGCACGCGATCGAGGGCTACTCCCAGTCCCTGGATCACGAGGTCCGCCAGTACGGCGTCCGCTCGCTCCTCGTCGAACCCGCCTACACCAACACCGGATTCGAGGCCAACAGCGCCAAGCCCGACACCCCCCTGCAGACCTACGCCGACCAGCGGCACGTCTTCGACCGCCTGATGACAGAGGCGATCAAGAGCGGTGACGACCCCGCCGTCGTCGCCAAGGCGATCGTCACAGCTGCCACCGACACCAAGCCGAAACTGCGCTACGCCGCCGGCCCCATGGCCGGACGCGCACGCATGCTCCGCTTCGCTCCCGCCTGGGTCCTGGACAAGCAGATCCGCACGATGAACAAGCTCACCGGCTGACACCCGCCACCCCGCGCACCCCGTCCACCAAGCACGTCGGCACCCGCACATCCCATCGCGCCGCTGATACCGGGAGAGAACCATGTCCGAGACCCTGCACTCCGCCGCCGCTACCGTCGCGAGCTGGCGCTCCGCCGAGGAGCGCGGGGACGTCGACGCCGCGGTCGCGTGCCTGAGCCGGGACGTCGTGCTCAGCTCGCCGCTCACCGAGCAGTTCCGCTTCGAGGGATCTGACCAGCTGCGTGACTTCCTGACCTCGGCGTTCACGGCGGTCAAGGACGTCCGCTACCACACCCAGACCGGCGAGGGCGACGCGTACGCGCTGGTCTACCGGGCGCGGGTGGGGTCCCAGTCGTTCGAGGAGGTGCAGTTGCTGCGGCTCGACGACGAGGCAAAGATCAAGGAGATCACGCTCTTCGGGCGTCCGATGCCGGCCCTCACCGCCCTGATGACGACCCTGGGGCCGGAGCTCGCCCGCCAGCAGGGCCGCCGGGGCCTCGCGGCGCTCATGCGCGCCAGCACCATGCCCGTGCACGCGATGGTCACCTTCGGGGACCGCAGCATGGTGGCAAAGACCCGGCAGGCAGCCCGGTAGACCTGAGAGCACCAGGTCCACTGGCCGTTTGGCCCCGTTCCCCTTCCAGGAGTTGGCGGCAGCCGCAGGCGATGTCCCCGGCGGACAGCTTCAGATCGCAGGAACGCACGAGGTACCTGCCGTCCAGGTGGGCTCCGGCTCGCCCTGACCACACGGGCGAAGCCGACTCCCCGAGAGCGGCTGCTGGAGGCACCGTTCTCCACCGGCCACGGCAATGTCCGGCCAATCCCCCCACGCGCCGAGGTGATGCGGCAACTCGCCGATCCTTGCAGCGACTTGACCTAACAGGAGACGCTCCCATGAAACGACGTACGTTCCTGACGGCGACCACCGCGTCGCTGGCCGCCACCCAACTCGCCGGACCCGCCTACGCCTCCGCCTCCCCCTCCGGTTCAACAGCCGGTCACTACGAGGTTGTTGCCCGCTTCTGGGGCGCGATGCCGACGGGTGTCACCGTCTCGCGCCGAGGCCGGGTCTTCGTCAACTTTCCCCGCTGGGGCGACGACGTCCCGTTCACCGTCGCCGAACTGCGCGGCGGGAAGCCGGTGGCCTACCCCGACGCCGAGGTGAACCGTCAGGACGCCTCCGACCTGGCCGGGCACTTCCAGTCGGTGCAGAGCGTCGTCGTCGACCCGGCCGACCGGCTGTGGATCCTCGACACCGGAAGCCCGCTGTTCGCCGGGTCCTCCTACGGCGGTCCCAAGCTCGTGGCGGTCGACCTGCGCACCGACCGGATCGTACGGAAGATCCTCTTCCCGCCCGAGGTGGTGCCGGCGAACAGGTACCCCAACGACGTGCGCTTCGACCTGCGGCGCGGCGCCGAAGGCATGGCCTTCATCACCGACTCGGGCGGCTCCAACGGGGTGATCGTGGTCGACCTCGCCACGGGCCGTTCATGGCGGCGACTGGCCGGGCATCCCTCGGCGCTCCCGGACGCGCAGTTCCTTCCGGTCATCGAGGGCGAGCCCTTCATGGTCCGTCCCGCGGGCGGCGAGCCCACGTACTACGAGACCGGCTCCGACGGCATCGCTCTCAGCGATGACGGCGCGCGCCTCTACTACTGCCCGCTGTCCAGCCGCCGACTGCACAGCGTGTCCACCGACGCCCTCGCCGATCCGGACGCCACGGACGCCGAGGTGGCGGCGACGGTCGAGGACCTCGGGTTCAAGCCGATGGCCGACGGCCTGGAGAGCGACGACAAGGGGCGGCTCTACGGCGGCGACCTCGAACACAACGCGATCTGGCGCAGGAGCCCGAACGGCACCTACCGGACCCTCGCCCAGGGACGCGATCTGCTCTGGGTCGACACCCTGTCCGTCGCCTCGGACCGGCACCTGTACGCCATCGCCAACCAGCTCAACCGGCTGTCGCCCTTCCACGAGGGCAAGGACCTGCGCCGCAAGCCCTATCTCCTGGTCCGCCTGCCGATCGACGCCGGGCCGGTCAGGCTCGTGTGACCTCTCCGGCCCGCGTCAGGCGGCCGCCTGGTCGGAGGAGAGGGCTCCACAAGGCGGGGTTATCAGCTCGACGCTGTTGAACGTCGCCCTGCATGGGCTGGATGAAGCCGCCGGGGGCCGGTACCTCCCTGATGGGATGAGGCACGCCGGTAGGTTGGAGCCGGGCACCCCCGTGGTGATCCGTTAGGCCGACGATCTGGTGGCTTTGCGCGTCAGCGAGGAACAGGCCCGACAGGTCAAGCAGCAGCTCGCGGTGTGGCCGGCGCCGAGGGGCCTGGCCTTCAACGAGGACAGCACGCGCGTCGTCCGCCTTGAAGAAGGCTCCGACAACGTCGCTCGGGCCGCAGCGTGTGCAGGCTGCGGTTCTCCGCGTGTCCGAAGGACGGCCGCCGACTGGAGCTCAGCGCAGGCCGGCGAAGAGGTCGTTCTCGGGCAGGGGCGCGCCGGTGGTGTCGTGGACCCGGACGAACGTCTCCACGCCCATGAGCTGCGTGAACCTCGCCTTGCCCATCCGCAGGAAGAAGATGTTCTCACCCTGGCTGGCATGCGCGGCCAGCGCGTCGAACTTCTGGCTGCCGAAGTCGGTGGTGTCCACCCACGTGGTGATCTCCTCGTCGGGCAGGCCGATTTCGGGCCCCTCTCCGGCCTCGGACGGATCCGGCTCCTCCCAGTCCGCGCCGAACTCGCGCATGATCTGCCCGAACTTCTCCATCATCGAGCGCGGCGCCGTCGTCCAGTACACCTTCGACGCCACCCCGGTCAGCGACAGCGCTGCCATCGTGATCCGGTTCGCCTGTATGTGATCTGGGTGGCCGTAGAACCCGTTCTCGTCGTACGTCACGACGACATCAGGCTGGTATCGCAGCATCAGTTCCGCCAGCCGAGCGGCTGCCTCATCCACGGGCGTACTCCAGAACGATCCGGACGCGGTGTTGGCCGGCCAGCCCATCATCCCGGAGTCGGCGTACCCGAGCAGCTCAAGATGACCGACCCCCAGGACGTCACAGCTCGCTTCGAGTTCGCCTCGACGCATCACGGCAACGGCAGCTGGATCATGCTCGGGGTCGCCCGGCTTGGCGCCCCCCGGACCGTCACCGCAGCTACCGTCCGTGCACGTGACGAGCACCGTGCGGATGCCCTCCGCCGCATAACGCGCCAGGACACCCCCTGTTCCCGTAGCTTCGTCGTCCGGGTGGGCGTGCACTGCCATCAGAGTCAAAGCCCGGTCAGCCATGAAATCCACCCCTGGTCGGTCAAGCGATCGAAGTCAGTCTGCGGCACGGCGGTACCTGACCGTCCGCAGCCCGCCGAGTCCGTCCGGTGTCCCGCAGGATCCGACCGGCCTGGGTTCACCCGCTGCCGTTCTTCAACTGATCATTTCAGAACTGGTCATCTCGGAACGGGCCCCAACCGGATAGACCGGCCACGGCAGCGGGGACTCACGTACCACCTCGCGGGACGCGACCCGAAAGAGTCCCACCGAACCGTACGTTCAGGCCCGGAGCGGTACCGGCTCCGGGCTCACGGCACGTCCGCGAACCCCTGAACCTTCCCCTCGCTCACTCGCCACCCCGCTACCAATACCCCCAGGGCCCGCTCATAGCAGTCGGCGACCGCGAGCCCGGGCGGCTCGTTCCCTGACAGCACCAGGGACACCAGGCCATGGGCCGTTCCCCAGACCGACAGCGCGATGACCTCCGGGTCGGACTCCGGACTGAACTGCCCTGCCTGCTGTCCGCGCCGCACGGCGTCGACGAGGGGCCGGTAGGTCTCGATGGCCTCACGCGGCCTCTCCGACTCCGACTCGGACGGGCACTGGACGCTGCGGTCGGAGAAGAGGATCGCGTAGAGATGCGGGTTGGCGATGGCGTATTCGCGATAGACGAGCCCAAGTCGGATCACGTCGCCGGCCGGGTCGTCCGTGGGACGGATGGCTGCCAGGCGCGCGACAAAGAGCCGCACGGCCTCCTCGTACAGGCTGCTGAGCAGACCCGCCTTGTTGCCGAACAGCGAGTAGACCGCCGTGGTCGAGGTCTTCACGTCCGCAGCGAGCTGTCGCAGGCTCAGCGCGGCAGTGCCGCGGTCGAAGACCGTGGCGGCCGCGCGGTGCAGGAGCCGGAGCCGGAGTGCTTCGTCATGTGTCTTGAGCCTGGCCATGGCGCCATCGTATTGCAACGCCGTTACGAATGCTTCTCGATATCGCCTTGGCTTGCTGTCGTCCGCTGCGCCCCGCGTCAGGACCCGCCACTTCCGAACGAGATCCTCTTGCATACCAGCAGGTCAGGGCAGGGGAGCTCGACCCCTCTCCGGATGAGAGGTGTGTAACCGCGTTGCATCGAGCAATGAAAACGCTGTTACGGTTCATTCGGCGCCGACCTTCGGACGGTCCTGTCCGGCGCCGGCTAACGATCTAGGAGAAGTCATGTTTGAGGGGTTTGGGCGTCTGCTGTACCGCAGGCGAAAGCCGGTGCTGATACTGACCATGCTGTTCGCCGTCCTGTCCGGGGCCTACGGTGCCGGAGTCTTCGGCTCCCTGACACCGCTCGGCTTCCAGGACCCCGGCTCGGACAGCGTGCGCGCGGCCCACATCGCCGAGAAGGCGTTCCCGCAGCGGACACCCGACGCGGTGATCGTCTACCGCGACAAGGACCGCACCGTCGACGACCCGTCCTTCCAGCAGGCGGTCGTCAAGCAGTTGGAGTCCCTGCCGAAGTCGGAGGTGACCGGCTACCTGGACTTCTGGACGACCAAGATGCCGGCGCAGGTCAGCCACGACCGGCACGCCACCTACGTCGCCCTGAACCTCCACGGCAGCAGCGAGAAGGCCAAGGAGGACGCGTACAAGGCGGTCAAGGACAAGATTCCGGCACCCGGCCTTCAGACTCTGCAAGGCGGAACGGTGCCCACCGGCCACCAGGCGAGTGAGAAGATCGAACACGACCTGAGAACCGCGGAAATCATCTCGGCCCCCGTGCTCTTCCTGCTTCTGCTGGTCGTGTTCGGCGGCCTGACCGCCGCCTTCCTCCCGCTGCTCGTCGGGGTGCTCTCCATCCTTGGGTCGATGGCCGTCCTGCGGACCATCGCGAACATCACCGACGTGTCCGTGTTCTCCATGAGCCTGGTCACGATTCTGGGTCTCGCGGTCGCCATCGACTACGGCCTGCTGATCGTCAGCCGCTATCGCGAGGAGCTGGCGGCCGGCTACTCCGGCGAAACGGCGATCGGGCGCACTCTCGCCACGGCCGGGCGCACCGTGATGGTCTCCGGCACCACGGTCGCGGCGGCGCTGGCGGGCCTGACCCTCTTCCCGTCGACGTTCCTGAAGTCGATGTCGTACGGCGGTGTGGCAGCGGTCCTGCTGGCGGTGCTCTTCTCACTGGTCGCGCTGCCCGCGCTGCTCGCCGTCATGGGACCGAAGGTCAACGCCTTCCCGCTGCGCCGCAAGAAGGCAGCGCGGCCGACGGCGGCGGGCGAGGGCGCCTGGTACCGGTTCGGGCACGGCCTGATGCGGCGGCGATGGGTCGCGGTGGTGGGCGCGGTGGGCCTGCTGCTGACGCTCGCCCTGCCGTTCTCCAAGATCGAGTTCGGTTCCATCAACGCGCAGCAGCTGCCGAGCAGCTCCGAGGGCCGCCAGGTCTTCAACGCCATGGAGCACGACTTCGACGGCGACGCGGTGAAGTCCATCGACTCGCTGCTCGTGCTGAAGTCCGACGGGACTTCGAAGGACCAGGGCGCGGCGCTGAAGGCGTACGCCGAGCGGCTCGGCGCCACGGAGGGCGCCACGAGCGCCCGGATCAGCGGCGTGGAGGGCACCACGGCCCGGGTGTCGGTCACCTACGACGGCAATCCCGTCTCGACCCACGCGCGCGACCTGGTGAACCGGCTCAAGGACGTCCCCGAACCGCCGGGCGCCCGGGCGTACTTCGGCGGCGAGTCGGCGGTCTACGACGACACCCTGGACGCACTGGGCGAGACCCTGCCGTGGATGCTGCTCTACATCGCGGTGATGACGTACATCCTGCTGTTCCTCGCGTTCGGCTCGGTGCTGCTGCCGCTGAAGGCGATCGCGATGAACATGCTGTCGCTGTCCGCCACCTTCGGGGTCCTGGTCTGGATCTTCCAGGACGGCCATCTGAACGGCCTGCTCGGCTTCGATCCGACGGGCAACATCGAGCCCAACATGCCGATCATGCTGTTCGCTCTGATCTTCGGACTCTCCATGGACTACGAGGTGTTCCTGGTGTCCCGGATGCGGGAGCAGTACGACAAGCTGGGCGACAGCACGGAGGCCGTGGCGACCGGGCTGCAGTCCATCGGCCGCCTGGTCGCGAGCGCCGCGGTGCTGATGTGCGTGCCGCTCGCGGCGATCGGGATGAGCGATGTGCTGACCATCAAGCTCTTCGGCGTCGGCATGGTGTTCGCGGTCCTGGCGGACGTGCTGGTGGTGCGCATCCTGCTGGGAACAGCCGTCATGAGACTGCTGGGCAGGGCGGCCTGGTGGGCTCCGGGCCCACTCGCCCGCTTCTACGACCGGTTCGGCATCAAGGAGACCGACATACCGGCGGACGACACCGCCGACGAGCGGGTCCCCGTCGCCACGGGCTGAACCCTCCCGAGAGGCCGAAGTGCCTTCACCCGGGGCACTTCGGCCCTCGCTGCCGTCGCGAGCGGGGGGTGTCGGCGGTGCACTGCTGGGGACTCACTCCTCCGGATGCTCGCCCCGCCCGCGCGCACGGCGATCATGGCGACGGTGGTTCGCGTCCTCCTGGGCCAGGCGCCGTAGCAGCCGGACGACCGGCTCGAACAGCACGGTGAGGACCACCGCCCGCTCGGCAAGGGCAATGCGGTCCTCGATCCCCTCGAACTGCGCAAAGTCCAAATCGGCGGCGGAGGTGGCGAGCTGTGCGTAGGGGATGAGGTCGTCGGCCGTGTAGTCGGTGCCGAGGCGGCTCAGCGCGGCGAGACTTTCGGCGAGTGCCGGGCGGTGGGGTGACGCGTCGGAGATCCGCCAGCCCATGTTCTCGATGAGAGCGTCGACCCTCGCAGCGGTTCCGCCTGGTACCGCCTCGTCGGCGGCGCTCTCCGCTCCGGGACCGTCCTCGTTGTCCGCGCTGTTCTTCCCGTTCGTCTCCGCGGAGGGCACGGGCAGTGCGTGGTGGACGACGCCCAGGGTCTCGAAGGCATCCAGTGGACGGTCGACGGCTTCGAGTACTTCCCGGGTGCGGGCGACGGAGAGCCCGCCGAGCTGGATGAGGGAACGGATCAGACGGAGCCGCTGGATGTGCTCCTCGCCGTACTCGACCGTGGTCGGGTTCAGCGCGCGGCCCTCGGGCAGCAGCCCTTCCCGTCGGTAGTACTTGATGGTCGCCACCGGTACCCCGGACCGGCGACTGAGCTCTGAAATCCTCATGCGCTCCCTCACGCTCAACTGTCCCACCAGTATCGCGTTATCGGGGGTTGCCCCGACGGGATCGATAGTGCCACTATCGGGTACTCGGTAGTAACACTATCGAGTGCTTCTTCGGTGTGCCCACTTCTCCGTGCGCGTGGACGACATGCGCCCGCGGAAGCCGCCTGCACCGCCACGGCCACACCCAGCCGCAGTTCTTCCCCCGCCCCGGGCCCGGGCCAGTCGGTTCTGGGTCCGGTCGTCTCGTACGCCTAGACAACGGAGAACCACACCATGTCCCAGCGAATCGGCAAGACCCACTGGAAGCGCTTCGCCATCGGTGCCGTGCCGACGGTGGCCGCCACCGCGGCGGTCGCCGTCTCCATGGCCCAGGGCGCACTGGCCGCTTCGTTCAGCATCTCCGGTTCCGACTTCCAGGTCTCGGCCGGCAAGTTGAGCGGCACCGGATTCGGCAACTACGCCACGGTCGACGTCGCCAAGAACGGCAAGCACGTGCCCGTCTCCGTCTCGTCCATCAAGAATGCGACGGTCACCGACATGTGCCAGTCCGTCCCGGTGGACATACCCGTCCTCGGGACCTACACGATGACACTCAAGGCCGGCGGGGAGGGTACGCCGGCCAAGGCCAAGGACCTGTACATCGACATGACCGATCTCCAGGCGAAGAAGGGCACCTTCACCAACGTCGACATCGGCGTCGCCACCGGTTCCATGACCAAGGGTCAGGTCAACCCGAAGGACCACGTCGATCCCAACGGCTACGCCCAGCAGGCGGACGCGGTCGAGATCATTGATGCCCACCAGAAGGTCTGGGCCACGACTGCGGGAACGTTCGAACTGGCGGGCCTGCACATGAACATCGCGGCCGGTCGGCACGACTGCTTCTGACCTCGCTCCCGCCCTCTAGTCTCCCGTGCGCGCAAGCGGCCGGCGACTCCCAGGGGGCGGCAGTGCTCCATCGTCCTCGCGGACACCCTCACCCACTCACGACTTGGGAGCTGCCACATGACGAGTGCAGGTGCACCCGCGTACCCCCACAGTGACAGCGGCTTCATCCGCGCTCGCCGGGACTTCCGGGCCTGGCGGCGCACCCGCCCCTTCTGGGCGGGCCTGCTGGTGCTCCTTGCCGCTGCGCCCATCATCTACTTCCCGTATTTCAACCTTTCCCTGGGCGCCCTGTCCGTGGCGATGTCCACCACCGCGGGGGCCGGGTCCCTGGTCATCGGCCTGACTCTGATCGTCCTTGGCGGACTCCTCTGGTTCCAGCCGATCATCAGGTTCTTCGCCGGCTGCGTCGCGGTGTTCCTCGGCGTGCTGTCGCTTCCCATCTCCAACTTCGGCGGATTCTTCGTCGGCACACTGCTCGCGGCGTCGGGCGGACTCCTGGCTCTGGCGTGGGGCCCGGTGGACGGGCACCCGGAGGACATACCCGACGGCGCCGAGGGGCCGTCAGCCGCTGTCAGCCGGGCGGGAGGACAAGGGAGTGAGTGACCAGTCGCCCGACACCCGCAACGAGGCCGCAGCCCCCCGATTCGCTCGACCATCGAGGGGCCGGCACGCCATCCCCCGTACGTCCGTGTTGACACGTCTGCGTCTGCCGGTCGGGAGGGCTCTCGCGCTGACCGCGCTGCCGACCGCCCTCATCCTGGGAAGTCAGCGCCTGCCCGAGTCCGCGGACACGAGCGCCACCGCGGCGCTCTCCGTTTCCGAAGAGGGGGCAGGCGCGCCTGGAACCAGCGGTGTCGACTGCGCCCGTCCTGACGACACCTCAACCTCTTCGACGAACGCTCCCGCAAACCCCACCCCGTCCGCTGATCCCCGCACGGCCGGCGCTCACCCGAGCGGGGAGCCCGTCAAGCCGCCGTCGGACGCTGACGACGAGGGAGCGGGCCCGACCCCAGCACCGACCGCCACTCCCACCCCCTCGCCCAGCGCAACCTCCGCGACAACGAGCCTTGCGGACATCCTCGGTCCCCTCTTTCGCGACGACGCCGAGCAGCAAAGCCCGTCACCGGACGCGAGCCCCTCACTCCACGCGAGCCCTTCACCAAGCTCGGCCACTTCGAGGCCAGAGTCCGGAGCACTGCCCGAGCCCCGGCTGTCCACCACGCCTGTATCACCTGCTCCCAGCCACCGGACCGCCGAGCCGTCGCCCCGACCGGAGTCATCCCAAGGAACTGCCCGCACCTGCGACATCAGTGACGTCAAGGCCCCTCAGGACCATGAGGCCGGCCGATTCTCCGCCGAGGCATGGAACATGAAGGGGAGCCGCCTCGAACTGCACGGCCTCGTCTTCGGCGGCGTGGTGACCGTGGAGACAGCCGCCGGGCCCAAACGGGTGCTCAAGTTCACCGCGGCGGCGGTCACGATCCGCGACCTGAAGATGGCGGTGCCCGTCGGCCCGCAGATCCAGCACATCGACGGAGCGCCCGGTTCCACCTCCACGCTCCGGGGCGGAGACATCACCATGTACGTCGAAAGCCTGACAGGCACCCTCTCCAGCATCGAAAACCTTGCCGCACCACCCGTCCTCCGCCTGCACCTCACCCCGGACACCATTCCGGAGTGGCTCTACGACACGGTCGGGAAGCTCGACCTCAAGCTCCAACTCGGCCTGGACGACGCCGACATCGACCAGGCCGGACAGACAGGCGGAAAACTCGCCATCCCGGGGATCCATGGGTACGGGACGCCACGCTGAAGCCAGCCCCAAGCGGCTGTGGTTGGTCGTGGTCATGGATGACGACACCTGACCGCGGGACTGTGTCGCGCGCACGGTGGTCTGCTGGTGCAGCGGCAAGAGCCGCGGCCGTGGTCTGTTCGTCGAGGGCGGGTTTTCGCAGGCGCGGCGCGAGGCGACGTCGCCCCAAAGGGCACAGGAGAGGTAATGCAGCCAGGGGAGATGGAGCGGGTCGATCTGGGTGAGGTGCCGTATGAGGTGGCGCAGGCCGATATGGCTGGTTGGGTGGCCGAGCGGAAGCAGGGGCGTACTGGGGATCGGCTGTTTCTGCTCACCCACCCTCCCGTGATCACCTACACGGCGCGAACACCGGCCGACCAACTGCCGGAACCGGCTTCACCGATCAGCCTGGTCGAAGTCGACCGGGGAGGTCACGCCACCTATCACGGGCCAGGGCAGCTGATCGGGTATCTCGTGCTGAACGTACGCGAGCTAGGACCGCGCGGCTTGATACGACGGATCGAACACGCCCTGATCCGTGCACTGGGATCACTCGGATTCGACGCGATACGCCGGGACACACCCCGAGGCGCCGAGAGCCTGGTCGGCGTGTGGACCCCCGGCCACCGCAAAATCGCCTCCATCGGCATGCGCATCAGCGGCGGCGTGACCAGCCACGGATTCGCGCTCAACGTCGACCCGGACCTCGACGTCTACACCACGTTCACGGCCTGCGCCCTGCCCGGTGTCCGGATGACCTCGTTGGCTCAACTCGCTGCCGAACTCGGCCGGCCCACGCCCACGGAGGCGCAGGTGAGGGACGCTGTAGCCGACGCCGTAACAGCCGAGCTGGCGCCAACGCGCACACCCTTCTGAGCCGGGGCAGGCGCTTGCGTGGTGGACGCCGCTCAGTTTCCAGTCCCCGCCTCCCGTAGACCGTCGGCCACGGGCCGAACCGGCCCGGCATTTCCCGCCACTGACTGCTGGTGCGGAACCGCCAGATCACCCCCCTCGAACTGCTCACGCAGCCGCTCAGGATACGGGCCGTGCTCGCCTGTCGGCAGGAACGGCTCGAGCAACTGCCACTGCTTGTCGGGGAGTTGCCTGCGCGTCGCGATGGTCTTCCTACCGGATCCGCCTTCCAGGCGGATCCGGATCGGCAAGATTGATCACGACGTCATACAGGCTCGCCACCGGAGAACTGGCCGTGAACTTCCAGCTCCGCAGGGAGTCGGTGTCGATCGAGCGGGTAGAGCACGGTATCGGCTTCATCCGGGCCCAGGCAGATCGAGGCCATCATCTGGAGCCGGGCAGGTCACCGGGAGCCGGCAATGGCGACTGCTGGGCGGGACGGCCCCGATGGCCGTGTTCGGCGCGACGGACCTGGACCGCTTGCGTGACCTGAAGCGAGCCGCTCCACTCGCGGCTCGAAGCGACCCGATGCCAGGGATGGCGCCGGCACGCGGTTTCCTGGCGGTGCTGGGATATGGGCCAGCGCCTCGACTTGGAATTTGTAAACTGATCGGTTTACGATGGGCCTGAAACCGACCGGTTTCATCAGTCGGAGTCCGGCGGGAGTGCCGCATCCCCGGTTCCGCGTCGACGGCCGTGTGTGCCGAGATTGAACGTTCCGAGGGTCGCCGGACCGCAATGAAGCTGTCCGCCCTTCTCCGGATATGAGCGTGTTGTCCGAGACCGGAGTAAGTCATGAGTGGGATTCACCCGTTCCGCGTCCTGCGTGCCAAACCCTTGTGGATCGCCAATGGCGTCATCACGGGCGTCCTCGCGCTGCTGTTCACCGTGTTCTACGTCGGGGCCAACATCGATCCCGTCGATCACATGAAGAATCTGCCCGTCGGCCTGGTCAACGCCGACAAGGGGGCCGCTGTCGGCGGCGAGCAGGTCAACTTGGGGGCTCGGATCACCGAGTCGATCAAGAAGTCCACCGCGAGCGGGGGCAAGATCGACTGGAAGGTGATGGACGAGAAGGAGATGAAGGAGGAACTCGGCAAGGGCAAGCTGTACGGCGCGCTCGTCGTCCCCGCCGACTTCACCTCCGCCACCGCCGCACTCACCGGCGCCGCGGCCACTGGGACCCCGACCCGTCCGACGCTGACGGTGCTGACCAATCAGTCCGCCGGCAGTGTGGGCTCCAGTCTGGCCCGGACGGCGACGACGCAGGCGGCCGAAAGCGCCTCGCTGCAGGTGGGCAAGGAGCTCACGTCCCAGGGCGGGACCGGGCAGGCGAAGCTGCCCGCTGCGGCACGCGTCCTGCTGGCCGACCCGGCCGCCGTCACCGTGGAGGACGGCCATCCGCTCGACTCGCACAGCGGCCTGGGCCTGACAGCGTTCTACTATGCGCTCGTCCTCGTGGTCTGCGGCATGCTCTCCGCCAACGTCATCAGCGGCCAGGTGGACCACGCCCTCGGCTACACCCACAACGACATGGGCCCGCTCCGCATGCACCGCCCGCTCATCCGGGCGACCCGGGTGCAGACCCTCGCCGTCAGCAGCACTCTCATGGCCGGGCTGTCGCTGCTGATGGGGAGCCTGGTCATGGTGGGCGCGGTCGGCCTCATGGGGATGCACGCCGCCCATCTGCCGCTGCTGTGGCTGTACTCGGTGTGCGCCATCGCGGTCTCCGGGGTCGGTGCGCTCACCCTGCTCGCCGTGTTCGGCACGCCCGGCATGCTGGTGGTCACTTTGGTCTTCATCGGGATGGCGGTGCCGACGGCCGGCGCCACCACGCCGCTTCAGGCGCTGCCCGGTTTCTACCGCTTCCTGGCGGAGTTCGAGCCGCTGCGGCAGATCACCGGCGGCATCCGGTCGATCCTCTACTACGACGCCCAGGCCGACGCCGGCCTGACCCGGGGCTGGGTCATGATGGCCGTCGGCCTCGCGGCAGCCGCCCTCTTCGGTTTCGGCATGACCAGCTGGTACGACCGCAAGGGGCTGCACCGCATCCCCGCCGAGACGGAGCCCGAGAAGACCGCTGCCCCGGCGTAGCGGAAGGCGGCTCACCCAAGGCGGGGCCATTACTCGGAGTGGCCCCGGTGTGCGTCGCCCCCGTGGGGACGAGAGGCGCGTGCACCATCAGGGCTCGGCGACGGTCTCTCCCCCAAGACCGTCGCCGAGCCTCTGGGCGGCCTGCAGGTGTCCGCCCGGCGGCGGGCGTCTCCTCGACAACCATGGAAACCGATCGGTTTCTATTTCGTCCGATTCGAGTTAACCTCGCGGTATGACTACTGAAGTGAAGCAAAGCCCCCGGGAGCGGCTGCTGGAGGCAGCAGCCACGCTCACCTACCGCGACGGCGTCGGCATCGGCGTCGAGGCGCTGTGCAAGGCGGCGGGGGTGTCGAAGCGCTCCATGTACCAGCTGTTCGAGAGTAAGGATGAACTGCTGGCGGCGAGCCTGAAGGAGCGTGCCGCTGCCTTCGTGGCGAGGGCCCTGCCCCCGGCGGATGATGGCCGATCACCGCGCGAGCGGATCCTGTACGTCTTCGAGCGGGTGGAGTCGCAGGCGGGTGCGCCCGACTTCCAAGGCTGCCGGTACCTGGCTGTGCAGATCGAGCTCAAGGATCAGACCCACCCCGCGAGCCGGGTGGCCCACGAGATCAAAGCGAACCTGACGGCCTTTTTCCGTTCCGAGGCCGAACGGGGTGGGGCGAGCAACCCCGACCTGCTGGCCCGGCAGCTCATCCTGGTCTTCGACGGCGCCAGCGCCCGCGCGGGGATCGGCGCCGACAACCTGACCGGGCTCATCGCGCCCACTGTGACCACCCTGCTCGATGCGGCAGACATGCACTGATCCACCCCGTCTTCCAGCAGGATCGGCGACCGAAGCGCTCTTTCGGGTTGATGCCCGTCTCCGGCAGCCGGAGCAGCGCCCACGGCCTCACGCTCCTGCTTCCCGGCAATCGGAGGGAAGCCCGATGGCCGTAAGAGTGTTGCCAAGCATGCCGCAAGCGAAGAAGCCTGTGGTCGCATGTACATCGGCACCCAGCGACAGGTGCACGGTTTCCCACAGCCTCATCCAGCCGGCCCGGACGAGCTCGCCCGTCTTGTCATCGCCCTCTGCCTCGGCCGCCCCGACGACGGCGTATCCCTGCATCTGTATCAGAAGCGTTTCGGGGCGCGCCGAGATCAGCCGCGCGTACGCGTCCGCCATGGTGCCCCGGGCCTGCTCGCTGCCCTCCATCCCGTCGGTCGCCCGCTCGAAAGCCAGGCGGGTGTCTTCCATGCTCCGTACCAAGGCGGCGACGAAGATCGCCTTTTTGCCCGGGAAGAGCCGGAAGAGGTACGGCTGCGTGACGCCGACGCGTTTGGCGATCGCCTCGGTGGAGGTGCCGTAGTAGCCCTTGAGTGCGAACTCGGCGATCGCTGCGCGGACGACGCTTTCGCGTCTCTCTTGCGCACTGATCCTGGCCATGCCGTCATTCTGGCAGGCGCCGGTCGGTTTGCGTCAGCCAGCAAGGCGCCTGACCGGGCGCCGGTCCGCAGGGCCCTTGTGGCGGCCGACCGCCATGAGACGGGCTCCTGTCTGCCGCGCGTCACGACAGCGCTCCGCCCCACCTTGGGCGAGACGCCGCAGCCGCCGCGCGGCCCGATCGGCCTCAGCGTGCAGACAGTGGCGCGGCCCGGATCGGGTTGGTACTTGAGCTTGCGCATGAAAACCGATCGGTTTACTGTGAGCGGAAACTGATCAGTTTCTAACGAGTCAGGAATCCATGATGACGACGAACCGGCCGGTGGCACTCGTGACGGGTGCGTCATCCGGCATCGGGAAGGAAACCGCACTCGCACTGGTCGCGGCGGGTTTCGACGTGGTCGGCACAGGCCGCGACACCTCGCGCGTCGCCCTGCTCGGCGGTGTGACGTTCATCGACCTCGACGTGGCCAGTGACGCCTCGGTCGCCACAGCGGTCCAGGAGGTGAGCGAGCGGTTCGGGCGGATCGACGTCCTGGTCAACAACGCCGGGGTCGGCTCGATGGGTGCGGCCGAGGAAACCTCCGTCGAGCAGGCCCAGGGCGTCTTCGACACCAACGTCTTCGGGGTCATGCGCATGGTGAACGAGGTCCTGCCGCACATGCGCGCCCAGCGGCGCGGGCGCATCATCAACATCTCGTCCGTGCTCGGGTTCCTGCCCCAGCCCTACATGGCTGTCTACGCCGCTTCCAAGCACGCGATCGAGGGCTACTCCGAGTCCCTGGACCACGAGGTCCGCGACCACGGCATCCGGGCGCTCATCGTCGAACCCGCCTACACCAGGACGGGATTCGAGGCCAACAGCGCGAAGCCCGACACGCCCCTGCACGCCTACGCGAAGCAGCGTCTCACCGTCGACCGCGTGATGGCGGAGGCGATCAGGGACGGTGACGCCCCCGCCGTCGTCGCCAAGGCGATCGTCGCGGCGGCGACCGACGCCAAACCGAAGCTGCGCTACACCGCCGGCCCCCTGGCCGGACGCGCGCGCATACTGCGCCGCGTCGCTCCCGCCCAGGTCTTCGACAAGCAGATCCGCAAGATGAACAAGCTGGCCGGCTGACGCCTGCCCGCACTCAAGCACCCCGCAAGAGGAAAGACGCAGAAGTCGTCGGGGTCGTCGGGCCTGTCTTTCCTGTCGTCACGCGCCTAGCCGACCCGCCCGCCGTACTTGACGGTCCTTGCGCCGCCGACAGTCGGCCGCCCTTGGCCGCCGACCCCGAGCCGGCCGGGGACGACGGCCGGGCACGCCGGCGATACCGAGCCGTACGGCACGCCACTCCTCACGTCACCCCGCTGAACTCCGCCTGGGCCCAGCCAGGCCACGTCGATCACTGGCAGGCTCGAGGCTTCACCGGCCTGCGACGGGCGAGTACGGACTTCGCCGATGGAAACGAGGCCAGCCCCTGAATCCTGAGCTCCGCCCGACTCCACCTCGACCCCGCGTGCCGTAGTCATCCGGTGCTCAACCCGACTTGCATGACGAAACCGATCGGTTTACGGTGGTGAAAACCGATCGGTTTTATCCTTCGTGGAGGTAGTCATGACAGCAATCAAGGGCGCCAACGTCTTCGTCACCGGAGGCAGCCGTGGCATCGGCAAGATGCTGGTCGAGGAGCTCTACGCGCGCGGGGCCGGCAAGGTCTACGCCACGGCCCGTGACCCGCGCACGGTGACCCACCCCGATGCCGTTCCGCTGGCGCTCGAGGCCACTGACCCGGCATCTGTGGCGGCGGCGGCCGAGCAGGCCCAGGACGTCACCATTCTGATCAACAACGCCGGCGCATCCGTCCGCGCTTCGTACCTCGACTCCCCGATGGAGGACGTGCGCCGGGATCTGGAGACCAACTTCTACGGGCCGCTGCTGGTCACCCGGGCCTTCGTGCCGGTCATCGAGCGCAACGGCGGAGGTCACCTCCTCAACGCCCACTCCGCCCTGTCCTGGCTGGCCGACGGTACGCCCTACGGCGCCTCCAAGGCCGCCCTGTGGTCGCAGACCAACTCCCTGCGCCTGGAGCTGCAGCCGCGCGGCATAGCGGTGACCGGGCTCCACATGGCCTACGTGGACACCGACATGACCTCGGGCGTCGACGCACCGAAGGCCGACCCCCGCGACATCGCCGTGGCCGCACTCGACGGCATCGAGGCAGGGGCGCACGAGGTGCTGGCCGACGACACCACCCGCTGGGTCAAGTCCCAGCTGTCCGCCGGCCTGGACGCCATGTACGCCCAGCTGAAGAAGTAGCACGCACTCACGCACTTCAAGGAGCTCCTCGTGGAAAGTCCGCTCACCCACCGCTTCGTCGACGTGAACGGGGTCAGGCTGCACATCGCCGAGCAGGGGCAAGGGCCGCTGGTCCTGCTGCTGCACGGCTGGCCGGAGAGCTGGTACTCCTGGCGTCACCAGTTCGGGGCGCTGGCGGCGGCCGGGTACCGGGTCGTCGCCCCCGACCAGCGCGGCTACGCCCGCAGCGAGCAGCCGCCGGACGTGGCGTCGTACACCCTGCTCCACCTCGTCGGCGACGTGATCGCCCTGATCGAGGAGCTCGGGGAGGAGCAGGCGGTCGTCGTGGGCCACGACTGGGGTGCACCCGTCGCCTGGACCGCGGCGATGCTGCGCCCGGACAAGGTCCGCGCGGTGGCCGGGCTCAGCATTCCGCCCATCCTGCCCGGCGGGTTGGTCCCGCCCTCGATCACTCGTGCCCAGTACGGCGAGGGCTTCTACCAGGTGTACTTCCAGCAACCGGGAGTCGCCGACGCGGAGTTCGCCAAGGACATCCCGGACGCCTTGCGCCGCCTCCTGGTCGGTGCCTCGGGCGACAACCCGCTCGGCAGCGAACCCCGCCCGTTGGTCATACCCGACGGTCTGGGCCTCCTGGACACCATGCCGGAGTCGCCGGCTCTCCCGGACTGGCTGACGGAGGAGGACATTCAGGTGTACGCCGAGGACTTCGCCCTGCACGGCGAGCGGGCGTTCACCGGAGCCTTCAACTGGTACCGGAACATCGAACGCAACAACGAACTGCTCGCGCCGTTCCGGGGACGCGGTATCGACGTCCCCGCGCTGTACGTGGTGGGAGACCGCGACATGGTCACCTCATTGCGCGGCCCGGACGGGGGCCCTTCGCTGGGCGAAATGTTCCGTGGCGA
The DNA here is from genome assembly GCF_054462255.1 of Streptomyces sp. SD15. Classification (NCBI taxonomy): domain Bacteria; kingdom Bacillati; phylum Actinomycetota; class Actinomycetes; order Kitasatosporales; family Streptomycetaceae; genus Streptomyces; species Streptomyces sp. SD15. The sequence goes on from NZ_JBTLMO010000061.1 coordinate 19,393, forward strand.
GGGCGGGTCGGACAACCCGCTGACCGCTATCGCGCCTCAACTGCACGACCTGGTGGTGCTGCCGGGCTGCGGGCACTGGACACAGCAGGAACGTCCCGCCGAGGTCAACGCCGCACTCCTCGACTTCCTCGCCCACATCGACGGCCCCGCACCCCGATGACCCTCCGCCGAATCCGCCTGGCCGGCACCGTCCGGACACAGCAGAGCCCACGGCTCACGCGCAGGCGGCCATCGAGCCGGGCGACTGGAAATCCTCCGCGGCCCGGGAGTCCTGATTGAGACCCTGGCCTGCGTTCAGGAAGTGCTTCGAGCGGACCTCCGTACGCCGTGCAAGGCGCTCCTCGCACCTCAAGCAGCCCAAAACGGTCGCCGACACCCACTGTCGGCCCCGGCTTTGTGAACAACCGACTCACTGACTCGCTGACTCACCCCAACCAGACAGAGGACACATTGATGCCAGAGCGCAATCCCATCCTGATCACCGGTGCCGCCGGCGAAATCGGTGGTGTGAGCCGAACGATGGTCGACATGCTGCTCGAACAAGGGCACCCGGTGCGCGCGTTCGTGCGCCAGGACGACGAACGCGCGCATTCGCTCCGCCAGGCCGGGGCCGAGGTGTTCGTCGGGGACCTGCTCACCATCGCCGACGTGAGCGCCGCGCTGAAGGGCGTCCGGCGCATCTACTTCAGCATGAGCCTGTCGCCGTACTACACCGACGCCGTCAGCCTGATGGCCGCGGCGGCGCGGGCCCAGGGCGATATCGAGGTTTTCGTCAACATGTCCGAGTACGAGCAGTCGTTCATGACGTTCGAGAAGTTGACCGCGCCGGAGGAAGAGCGGCGTGCGTGGCTGGGCGGACTCGTCGCGAACTGGTCGCCGCAGCAGCGGGCCCACTGGGTCGCCGAGCAGGTGCTGGAGTGGTCCGGCCTCCCGGCCGTCAACGTACGGGCGGCCATGTTCGTCGAGAACCCCCTGATGACCTGGCTGGCGCTGGAGCCGCTGAGCCGCGGTGAACTGCGTCTGCCTTTCGGCGACCACCGGCTCGCGCCCATCGCGGGTTACGACGTGGCGGAGGTGTGCGCGAAGATCCTGGCCGACCCGGCGCCGCACATCTCGAAGTCCTACGAACTGAACGGTCCGGAAGCGAAGGACATGCACGGGTTCGCGGAGGACTTCGCGGCCGTGCTGGGACGCCCGGTCACCTACGTTCCCGAAGACGTCGAAACCTGGAACGAGACCTACGTGGACACCGCCCTGGCCGCGATCCCGCACACTGCGGAGCACCTGAAGACCCTGACCCGGCTTATGGGCGGCGGCGGCTACCGCGGCACCACCGACCAGCTGGAGACCCTGCTCGGACGCCCGCCGAAGACCGTGCGCTGGGCCCTGGAGAACCATCCGCGCATCCAGAAGCTCGCGTCTGCCTGAGCCACTGAGCAGCCCAGAGCAGCAACATGACGCCACATCGGAGTCCTCATGCGGAGGACTCCGATGTGGCGCGGGCCCCGGTCCAGCGTGACGCGGCCCGGCTGAAGTCCTGGTGATACCCCGAAGGTCCCGGTGCCGCCCGAACAAGTGCCGTCAAACTGTGCCCGAGTGCTCAACGCCCCCGGCGGGCTCGCGCCCGAATCGGTCGCGGAGCTGTGAGAACCCGCTTCCACATACCATCGACGGCCTCGCGCGCAGCGTGTGCGGGCGCCCCGCCCGTTCCCGGCCGCACCCGGGCCCGCAGGCATCTGATGTACCGCCAGGACGAGCGTCACGGTATCCCGGGGCCCATCCCGCCGCCATCCTCCATAAAGCCGCACCCATGAGGGCCGGGGTTGTCAAGGCGCGTAAGGGCCTGTCCCCGGTGTGAGGCGGGCCCCCGCCGGGGTGGGCAGTCTTGTGAAAGGGGCGGGATGCCGGATGTGGTTCCCCAGGATGTGGTCGGGCGGAGACGACTCACACACACCCATTCGGCGCGGGCTGGTGGGCGGGCACCATGACCTTGGTCCGGGGCCGGACTGCTCATTCAGGTCAACGAGTGCGGCGGGGCCGTCTCATGCGGTTTTGCGAGCTCACCCGGGGCTTGCGTCCTCCCCCGCAAAGGTTGTTGGCCGTTCATGCCGTGGTGTACGCCTCCTTGGCCTGGGCTGCTTCCTCTGCTTCGCTCAGCACGTGCCAGGGCGCGGGCCAGGAGCTTGCGGGCGACTGCCACGGTGGCAGTCTTCTTGCCGCGACGGTGCGCGCTGCGCGCATAGATGTCGATGTAGTCGGGGCTGCGACCGCGTCTTCCCCTTCGAGGAAACCCCCACCGCAGCGTCCTACATGGAGCAAGGCGGTCACTTCGGCAAGGTCGTCACCAGTCACTGACGCCCAAGCGTCTACTTCCGGTCGACCTACAGCAGCCGGTTACAGTAGGTCCCATGCCTGTCCAGCAGCGGCGGAGTCGTGCGAGCCGACTCCGCGGGTTCCCGGCTGGCTGGCGCAGCTAACGTCCCTCTGCAATCGCCCCGGCGCCCGATCTCGCCGAGCGCCCAGCGCACCGGAGTGATCGTGCACTGGATGCCGGGAGCCCGCGCCCGAGGGCCGTGGAGGCGGTAACAGAATCAGGGGCGGACGAGGCCAGCGTCCGGGAGCGCGGACTGGGCGTTGGAGTCGGCCGTGTACCGCATGGTGTACGGCCGCAGGTTCCAGGCTCCGACCGTGTAACCGAGGCTGCCCTCGCCTCCGGCATGGGCCTCGATCCGCCAGGGAGCGCCGCCGGTTGGGTAGAACCGCAGGGTCAACGCCCGGCCCGACGGCAGGTAGAGCTCGGCGACGGAGCGGTCCACCACCAGGCGCAGTTCGACCGGGGCGCCGGACACCGCCCTCGCCTCGGGGCAGGGGACGCGGTAGGTTCCGCCGTGTGCGCGCGGGTCGATGGAGGCGTGGTCGCGGTCCACGACGAGCTCACCGGCGGCGGGGTCGATCCTGATGTCGAGGTACTCGGTGCCTTCGGCGGAGGTCACCAGCCGTAGTCCTCCTGCCGTCCCGGCACCGCGGGGTTCCAGACGGGCCGTCAGGTCGAAGCTCGGGCTCACCGTTCCCAGTACGGCGGTAGCGGCGGTCTCGCCTGCAGCGGTCACCGCGCGCTCGTCGCGCAGCGCGAGGAGTTCCGCAATCGGTCGTTGTCGTACGGAACCGTCCTCGGCGATTGTCACCTCGCGCGGCAGTGTCAGGAGCCCGGCCCAGCCGGCCTCACGTACCCACTCCGGGTCGCGGGCCTCCCACGACCAGCCCCACAGCAGCCACCGGCCGTCGGGTGCGGGCAGCAGCGCCGGGGCGTAGAAGTCGGGACCGTGGTCGAGCAGGACGGGAGCGTCGGCGAGGAAGTGGCCCTCCTGCTCGCGCCCGGGGTAGACCAGGGTCCGGCGCGGTCCGAGTTCCGGGTCCCAGGCGCTGAGGAGCAACGCGCCGCGTCCGTCCGTGTGGAGGTACTGGGGGCACTCCCAGCCCAGTCCGGTGTCGGCGCCCGGCGCCACCGGCTGCGGGGCCCGGTCCAGGAACGGCCCCCTGTAGTCCCACTGTTCCAGGTCCGCGGATTCGTACAGCAGGGCTGCCGCCCGGCCGTCGGCCTGGGCGGAGCCGACCAGCATGCGCCAGCGGCCGGCCTCGCGCCAGACGTAGGGGTCGCGGTACATGGTGGCGCCCGCGGGCAGTTCGGGGATGAGCAGGCTGCCGCGCGGTGTCCAGGTGACACCGTTGTCCCGGGACTCGGCGGTGGTGACCGGCTGCGCCCAGCGGTCGGTGCGGAAGGCGGAGTAGAAGGCGACCATGCGGTCGCCGTCGGAGACGGCGTTGCCGGAGAAGCAGCCGTCGGCGTCCTCTCCGCCGGGCGTGGGGGTCAGTGCGAGGGGCAGTTCTTCCCAGGTCAGCAGGTCGGGGCTGCGGAAGTGGCCCCAGTGCATGTGCGCGTGCTCGGGTCCGTACGGGTTGTACTGGAAGCACACGTGGTAATGGCCGTCGTGGAAGACCAGCCCGTTGGGATCGTTGATCCAGTTGCGGGCCGGGCGTAGGTGCGCGACGGGCAGGTGGGGGTCTGCGGGCATGACGGACACGCAGGGGTCCTTTCGGTGTGGGGGTCGAAGGAGCGCAGTCAGCCCTTGACGCCGGTGGAGGCGATGCTGTTGACGAACGACCGCTGGAAGCCCACGAAGAGGGCCAGGATCGGCACGGTGATCATGGAGGAGTACGCCATGATCTGGCCCCAGCCCACGTTCAGTTGGAAGAAGTAGGAGATGCCCACCATCACCGGACGCAGGCTCTCGCTCTGCACGACCATGAGCGGCCACAGGTAGGAGTTCCAGGCGGGCAGGAAGGTGAGGATGGCGACGGTGGCGATGGCCGGTCCGGACAGCGGCATGACGATGCGGCGGTAGATGGTGAACCAGCCGGCGCCGTCCACGATCGCCGCCTCGTCGAGTTCCTTGGGGATGCTCTGGAAATACTGGTGGAAGAAGAAGATCGAGAACGCGTTGGCGACGAACGGCACGATCTGGACCTGGTAGGTGTCCAGCCAGCCGGTGGTCCACTCCAGGTGGAAGCCGTTGACGCGGAGCAGCGGCAGTTGGTTGACCCACCACACCAGCGGCAGGGCGAAGGTCTCGAACGGCACGATGAGGGTGGCGATGACGGCGGTCAGGACGACTTTCCTGCCCGGCCAGCGCATCCGTGACAGGGCGAAGGCGGCCAGGCTGTTGACGACGATGCCGAGCACCACGGTGATCGAGGAGATCAGTACGGAGTTCAGCAGGAACCGGGCTGCCGGGACCCGCTCGAACACACCCGTGTAGTTGTCCAGTGACAGGGCGCCGACCGGCAGGAAGGCGCGCACGGAGCCCAGGTCGCCGAAGATCTGGTCGTCCGGCTTGAAGGACGAGACCAGCATGAAGACGAGCGGGAGCGCGAAGACCAGGGCGAGGACGACACGGCCGGCGTGACCGCCGAGGTGCTTGAGGAGGGAGGTCATGTCAGTCCTTCTCCCGGGTCAGGAATCGTTGGACGAGGGACACGGTCAGCACGAGCACGAAGAAGACCAGCGAGATCGCCGCCGCGTACGCGGTCTGCTGCTGGTCGTAGCCGGTGTGCACGGCCTGGTAGACGACGGTGGTGGTGGAGTCGAGCGGGCCGCCTTGCGTCATCACCCTGATCTGGGTGAAGAGACTGAACGCCGCGATGGTGATGGTGACCAGCACGAACGTGCGGGTGGCACGCAGCCCGGGCCACGTGACATGGCGGAAGCGGTCCCAGCGGGTGGCCCCGTCCAGGTCGGCGGCCTCGTACAGCTCGGCGGGGATGGTCTGCAGGCCGGCCAGCCAGATGATCATGTGGAAGCCGACGCCCTGCCACACCGACATCAGGATGATGGCGGGCATGGCGGTGGCCGGGTCGCCGAGCCAGTCCGGGCCGTGGACGTGTCCCAGGGTGAGCGCCGAGATCACGTTGTTGACCAGGCCGTCCTGCCGGTAGAGGAAGGTCCACAGGAGGGATACGACGACCATCGAGGTGACGACCGGCAGGAAGTAGACGGTGCGGAAGAAGTTGACGCCGCGCACCTTCGCGTTGACCAGCAGCGCCAGCACCAGGGCGAGCCCGGCCTGCAGCGGGACCACGACGGCGGCGAAGTATGCCGTGTTACGCAGGGACTTGTAGAAGACCGGGTCCTGGAAGAGCAGGGTGAAGTTCCTCAGGCCCACGAAACGGGCGGGGGTGGGCGAGATGAGCCTCGCGTCGGTGAACGCCAGGGCGAAGGCGAGGGCGACCGGTACGACGAGGAAGACGATCAGCAGCACGACGGCCGGTGTGGCCATGCCGAGGGCGGTGAGGCTCTCACGGCGACGGGCGTTGGTCGTTCGGGTTCGCCGGACCGGACGCAGCCGGCCAAGGGCTGCGATCATGGTGGTCACGGTAGCTCCAGGGGGAGCCGGTCCGGTTCAGGCGGCGCGGGGAGGCGCGGTCGGGGGCCCGAACCGGACCGGGGCGGGTCAGCCTGAGTAGTAGTTGTTTGTCTTCAGGTTGTTGTCGATGTCCTTCGCGGCCTGGCCGAGAGCGTTCTTCGGGTCGGCGCCGGCCAGGATGTCCTGGGCCGCCTTCTGGAACTCGGTGGAGATGTAGGGGTAGGCCGGGGTGACCGGGCGTACCTCTGCGTACTTGCGCGCGAACTGGACGAGCACGTTGAACTTCCCGCCCGGCTGGTAGTCCGCGACCTGCTTCGCAGCGGCGTCGGTGGCCGGGATGGTGCTGGTTGCCTTGGCGTAGTCGACGAAGTACTTGGTCTGGCGGGAGAACTTCAGCCACGCCTGCGCGCCGGCCTTGTTGGAGCAGGTGGAGCTCATGGCCCACTGCCAGGAGGCGCCGCCGATCTTGGGTCCGTGACCGAAGTCGACCGGCGGGATGATCGCCAGGTCGTCGCCGAGCTTCTCGGCGTTCTTGGTCGCGTTCCAGCTGCCGTCCCACTGGATGGCGCTCTTGCCGCCCAGGAAGTCCTTGTTCGGGTCCGCTCCGGACTTCTTCGACAGGTAGTCCTTGGTCACCAGCGAGCGGAACCAGGTGGCCCATTCCACGGAGCTCTTGCCGTCGAGGGTGCCCGAGGCGGTCTTGTAGCCGTCGCGGTTGATCAGGTCGCCGCCGAAGCTCTGCATCTGCGGGGAGTAGGCATAGGGCCACCACTCGCCGCTGCCGCCGGTACCCATCTCCAGCGGGTACTGGAACGTGCCGCTCTTCTTCAGCTTGGCCAGCGCGGAGTCGAACTCGGACTTCGTCCAGGGCTTGTCGGTGGTCGGGATGCGGATGTCGTACTTGTTCAGCACCGACTTGCGGGCGAAGAAGGTCAGGGCGACGTCATAGAAACCGAACCCGTAGACCTTGTCCTTGTAGCGGCCGATCGTGCTGGCCAGCTGGTCGGACAGCGGAACCTGACTGCCGGAGACATCGATCGGGGACAGATAGCCGCCCCAGGCCCAGTTCGGCACGTTGGGGCCGTCCACGTCGAGCAGGCAGGGCAGCTTGCGGGCCGAGGCGGCGGCCACCACGGAGTTGTTGTAGTCGCTCTGCGGGAACGCCTGGAGCTTGACCTTGTACTTGCTCTGCGAGCCGTTGAACTCCTTGATGATCTTCTTGACGACGTCGAGCTCTGCCGAGTTGCCGGCGTTGTGCGTCCACAGCGTCAGCGTGTTGCCGCTGGCTCCGGACGTGCTGCCTCCACTGCCGGTCGCGCATCCGGCGACCAGCGCGGTCGCCGCCGCGACGGCTACACTCGCTACTGCGAGGCGCCTGGTTCTCCACACCACGAGGTTCCTCCATCTCACTGAGACGGGTCTTGCCGGACCCGCCTTTGCGACCGGTTGCGACGGTCGCAGTTCTTGGTGGTCGTCCCGCCGCCCGGGAGTCTTCGCTCCGGGCGGCGGGACAGCCGTTTGTCGGGTGCCCGGTATCAGCCCTTGGCGGGGGTGCCGATGGAGGCACGTTCCTGCAGCGGCATGGGCACACGGTGTACGACTGCTTCGAGCGGCCCCTCGCCGAGGATCAACTCCACGGCAAGGCGGCCGAGTTGGTAGTGCGGCAGCTTCAGCGTGGTGAGCGCCGGGCGCAGTACGGACGCGATGTCCTGGTCGTCGAAGGAGACCACTGACACGTCGCCGGGCACCGACAGACCCGCCTCGCCGAGCGCCTGGTAGGCGCCGAAGGACAGCCGGTCGGTCAGGCACACCAGCGCCCGGGGGCGATGGCCCGCCGCGAGCAGCGCGGCAACCTCCCGATAGCCGTCCCGCGTATCCCAGTCACACTCGACGACACCGTCCAGGCGGGCCCCGCCCGCCCGCAGGACCTCCTCCAGGCCGCGCATGCGCTCGTTGCCGGCGATGATCCCCTCAGGCGTGGCCGGAACGGCCTGGTGGCCGCCGATCGACCAGATGCCCTCGGTGTGGCCGGCCGCGAGCAGGGCACGGGCCGCGTCCCGGCCGGCCTCGATCTCGTCCGGGACGACGGACGGCGCGTCGAAACCGGGGGCCAGGCAGTTCAGCAGGACCACCCGGTGCCCGTACAGCTCCCTGGGCGGAGTGATGTACCGGGTGAACATGGACGCGTAGATCACCGCGTCGACCTGGCGGTCCAGCAGCGCGTGGACCAGCGACGACTCCGCGGCGCGGTCGCCGCCGGCCTCCGTGATGAACAGCAGGTTGTCCCGTTCCCGGGCAGCCTCCATCGCGCCGCGGATCACATCACCGGCGAACGGCGTCGTGGTGATCCGGTCCGACACGAACCCGATGGTCTGGGTCGACTTCGTCCGCAGACTGCGTGCGGTGACGTTGGGACGGTAGCCCAGCTCCCGGGCGGCCTCCAGCACACGTTCGCGGGAAGCCTCCGAGGTACGCATGTCGGTGCGTCCGGAGAGAGCGAACGACGCCGTCGTCGGCGAGACGCCCGCCCTGCGGGCAACGTCGGCCATGGTCACGCGGCGTTCAGACATCGACTGCTCAGCTCCGTTGTTAAATCGGATTAGCAAGATGCGATGAGAGTGATGCGCACTTTGGCCGATGTCAACATCCCGGACATCTCAAATGGGAAACGGTGACTATATGTTCCGTTTTGCCTGACCTGAAAGTAACAGCCAGGTAAATCGATGTGCGTTAGCTCTTGCTTTAGCCGACGCAGAGCGCGAACGATGCCGAGCCATCAGTTAAACCGATTTGGCATGGCGCAAGCCTGTCGAGCCACCCAGGAGTCAACCATGAGGAGAAGAGCAGTCCTCGGCGTCGTGTCCGCCGCCGTCAGCGGCGCCGTCGTCCCTCTCTCGTTCGCTCCCGCTCCCGCCGCCGCCCAGGAACGGCATCTGCCCGGCAGCCCCTCCGCCCGCTGGGACTTCGACGAACGCACAGGCACCGTCACCCGCGAGGCGGTCTCCCACACCGCCGACCCGGTCGACTACGTCTTCAACGACGCCCGCTACAAGCCCGACAGCGCTCCCGAACGGCGCCACGGGGTACGCGGCCGGGCGCTGTACTTCGACGGGTACTCGACCGTCGTCACCGCCCAGGGCCCCGGCTCACTCGATCCCACCGGTGGCATCACCCTCGACGTGTGGATCGCCCCCTACGCCTACGAGCAGGGGATCGACGGCAAGCCCCAGGCACTGGTCAACCAGCACGACCCGAACGCGAAGACCGGATTCCTGCTCGGTCTGCGCCGCTTCGGGCAGCTCGTCTTCCAACTCGGCTTCGGGACCGACCTGATCGAGGTCAAGGGCGCCTTGGACCAGCCGGCCGCCAAGGGCAGGTGGACGCACGTCGCGGCCACCTACGACCCGGCCGCCCGACAACTGCGCCTCTACCGCGACGGCCAGCTGATCGGCACCGCCACCACCCCGGACAAGGGCCCCGTACTGACCTCGGACGAGCCGCTGCTCATCGGACGGCACAACACACCCACGCTGCTCAACGGCGAGTTCCACGCCAACATGTACATCGGCCTGATGGACAGCCTCGTGATCCGCCCGGGCACCCTGGACGACCCGACGGCGCACAGGGAGCACGCCGACACCATCGCGGCTCTTCCCGGTCATCGCGTGCCCCGGCCGGACCTGGTCCAGCAGCGGGCCCGTTACGACGGCGACCGCCACCGCCCCCAGTTCCACATGCTGCCGCCCTGGCACTGGATGAACGAGCCGCACGCGCCCGTGTACTTCAAGGGCAAGTACCACATCTTCTACCAGCACGATCCGTTCGGCCCGTACTGGGGCCAGATCCACTGGGGGCACGCGGTCAGCACCGACATGGTGCACTGGCGCGACCTCCCCATAGCCCTCGCACCCGTTGCGGACTCCATCGGGCCGGACGGCTGCTGGTCGGGCTCGGCCCACGTCGACGGTGACCGCGGCCCGGTGCTCTTCTTCACCGGCGGCGACGACCGGCTGCCCTACGTCCAGCGCACTGGGCTCGCTGTGTCCGCCTACCCCACCGACGGCGATACGGACCTGCCCGCCTGGACGATGAAATCCAAGCCGGTCACCGAAGCCCCCGCAGGTCTCCCGGCCGGCCCCGGCACCGCGTGGGCGCAGAACTTCCGTGACCCGTTCGTCTGGGAGGAGGACGGTGTCTGGTACCAGCTGACGGGCAGCGGCATCGTCGACTACGACGGCACGCAGGTCACGAAGAAGTACGGCGGAACGGCGCTCGTCCACACCGCCCGCAGGCCGGAGGGCCCCTGGACCTACCGCGGCCCGCTGCACTGGAACGACCTCACCACGGTGCCCGAGCCCGGCGAGGTGTGGGAACTGCCGGTCCTCCTCCCACTCCCCGGACCCAAGGGGAAGCGCACCGGCAAGCACATCCTGCTGGTCAGCCCCTGGTGGGAGGCGTTCAACCCGAACGCCGTCAAGCACACGTACTACTGGATCGGCACCTTCAACAAGGACACCTGCCGCTTCGTGCCCGACCACGAAAAGCCCAGCGAGTTCGACTTCGGCGAACACTTCACCGGGCCGTCCGGCTTCGTCACCCCCGACGGCCGCTCCGTGCTCTTCAGCATCACCCAGGACCGCCGCAGCGAACAGCAACACGCCCAGGCCGGCTGGGCACACAACGCCGGGATGCCCGTCAGCGTTTCGCTGCGTCAGGACGGCACCCTGGGCGTCGAACCGATCGCCGAGGCGGCCGGCTTGCGGGGCCGCCGACTTGCCAAAATCCGCCAGACCTCGGTGAAGGAGGCGAATCGCGGACTCGCCGACGTCTCCGGCGACTTGCTGGACATCGAAGCCGTCATCGAACTGCGCGACGCCACGACCGTCACCCTGGCCGTCCGGGCAAGCGCCGACGGCAGCGAGCAGACACTGCTCTCCTACGACACGACCGAGAAGCGTTTCTCCATCGACCGCAGCCGCTCCAGCCTCGACCCGGACGTACGCAAGGGCGTCCACGGGGGTACCGTCGAACTCGACGGCGGACGACTGAAATTGAGGGTCCTGCTCGATCGTTCGATGCTGGAGGCGTACGTCAACGGCACCAACAGCCTCACCAGCCGTGTCTATCCGACCAGGGAGGACGCCACCACCCTGCGGCTGACCAGTGAGAGCGGCTCCGCCCGGGTCGTGTCCCTGGACGTCTGGCGCATGAACGGTGCCTACGACACGCCTGTCGCGCCCGCTGCCTACGATCCGCCACGCCCGACGGACGTCGATGGCCTCCCCAACCACGACTTCGCCACCGGGGACCTCACCGGATGGACCGTCGTCTCGGGCGCCACCTTCAGCGACGCCAACGTGACCACCCGCACCGACTGGGGCTGGGGCGGACCCTTCTACCAGGCCGAGACCGAGGAGGACCCGGCCGGCCACCACCTGTGGGGCTACAACCCGACCGCAGGCGGCGATGACGCCACCGGCGTTCTCCGCTCCGCCACCGTCCCCCTCGGCGGAGACGGCATCGTCGATCTGCTCGTCGCCGGCGGAGACGACCCCGACCGGCTCTATGCGGCGGTCGTCCGCGCCAGCGACCAGAAGGTGCTGGCCAAGGCCACTGGCCGTGGCGTCGAGCAGTACCGCCGTGTCGTCTTCGACCTGTCCGCCCACATCGGTGAGCGGATCTACGTCGAGGTCGTCGACCAAGCGACGGGCGGCTGGGGCCACATCAACGTCGACGACGTCAACGTTCCCGTCGACCGGGAGTGACGCCTGCCACCACAGCATCCGGGACCACCACAAGTCCCCCCGATGGGCGCCCCGCCCGCGTCGTCACCGCCTCACTCCTCCACGTACTCGAGAGCGGCGAGCCGGAGCACAATGGAGCCCCAGCACAGGCCCCGATCCGTCTCGACCAGCCGCACGACGAAGCCCCACCGGAGCAAACCGGTGGGGCTTCGTCGTGTCACAGGCTATGTCACGGCGGCAGTTGTCGGTGGCCGTGATCGGGCGGATGCCCTTCATTAGCGTGGCGGCCTTGTCCGCCGAGAGGCCGGTGGGGGCTCCGCCGGGCAGCAGGACGGCGTGGAGGCGGTTGGTGGTGCGGGTCCCCTCGTTGGCCAGGTCGTCATGACGCTCCGTGAGCAATCGGAGGATGGTGGACTGGTCCTCCGGAGTGACCTTGCGCAGGTCCTGGCGGAAGAGCGCGACCTGGGCGACGTGCAGGGCGTCGGCGGGGTCGGTCTTGCGGTCCCCTCCGGTGGCCAGCAGGCGTGCACGCGCGGACAGGGTGGAGGGGACGTCCACCACCTCCTCGCCCGCGGCGGCCAGTTGCTGGGCGAGCGCGCGGCCCAGGCCGCCGGCGCCTTCGATGGCGAAGCGGCGCTCGGGCCACGGCTCGCACCAGCGCATCAGCTGCGTGAAAGTGCCGGCGTTGACGACGAAGCGCCGCTGGCCGGTCTTGTGGCCTGCGCCGTCCACGGCTACGGGGGTGTGAGAGGACTTGTGGGGGTCGATCCCGATCGTGATCACGCGCATCCCGGTCTGTACTCGAAGAGACGAAGTATGCGGTGGGCACCCTGACTTGAAGTAGCAGTCACACACGTTCATGCCTCTGTCGAGCCACACCGCGTGGGTGCCGGCCAGCGGCGGCACGCTATCGGAGAGCCAGCCCATGGGCGGCAAGGGGCACTGCGGGCCCGTGCCGACCGACACCCTGGACGCTACGGCTGCAGACCGCGCGTCTGGGCCTGATTCAACAAGTCAGGGGCCTGTTTGCCGAAGTAGGTGGTGTCCGGCAGTGTCGCTCAGCGGCGTCTACACCGGGCCGGGTGCCACGGCGTTGACGCGGATGCCGTCGCCGGCCACCATCGGCGCCAGCCCCGGCGTGAAGATCACGATCGCGCCCTTGACTGTGGCGGAGCCCACCAGATGCGGGCTCGGCTTGTAGGCCAGCGCGGACGTGGTGTTGATGATCCCATCTCCTGTCGTAGGACATCGGCGCCTTCTTCGACCTCGCCGGCACCATCATCACCGTGCGTCGCCTGATCCGCCGAGCGTGGACCACTCACCGCTAGAACGACCGCCCCCACCACCGTCCGTCGAGGTCACGCGCTCCACGGTTTGCGCAAGGCGGGGCAGCACGCTGCGGTGCCGCAGCTGAATCAGGAGATCGAGAGGCGCGGCGTGCAGAGTTCCTCCCGGTCCGCGCAGCGGGTGCTCATCCACGAGGACCAACGCCTGTCCGCCCCACGGGCGTACCTCAATGGCGATGCGCGCCGTGCCCAACCGACCGCTGTCGGCCTCGAGCTCCGGCCAGCGGGGCGGTTCCACCCGACGAACCACCGTCCGCCCTTCGTACGCCCATGGGCCCAGGCCGACGCGATACGCCAACGCCGCGTCGAGCCGTCCCCACGCCTGGCCGCAGACTGGATCGATGGGTGCTCCCTCATGCCACTGCCGGCGAGGAGACTTCACGGTGATCACCCCGGCCTGTGCGGCACCGGCGACTCATCCGTCCCGCAAACCCTGCCGGCCGCCCGGGAGGCATCGAGCCGCGGCGCACGACCAGGCCCGGCGGCCGGACATCGAAATTATGCAGGCCAACCGTTCGGGTTTAGTCGAGGCCGCGGTGGGATGGGGGCGTGATGCCGGGTAGTCGTTGTGCATGAACACTCACGCCCTCGACACCTCTACGAAGGCCAGAAAGACCTCGGCCCTAGACACCGCGTCGACATGGTGGCTGACGGCTCTGGACCGTATCGAACGGTCGGTGGTAGCGGATCCGGCGATCCGGGTTCTCCAGCGGGGAATCCGCTCGGTCCCGCTGGGCGAGGTACGCGATCTGCTGCGCGGCAGGCCGCTGGGCCATCCCGTACATCCCGTTCTGGTACAGGTGCCTATCGGCTGCTGGCTGTCAGCCGCTGTCCTGGACATCGTGCCGGCAGGGCAGCGTGCGCCGACAACCCTCACGGCCGTCGGTTTGGCCGGAGTCGCCCCGGCAGCGGTCGCCGGCTGGGCTGACTGGGCGGACCTGCCGCCCGAGCAGGCCCGGGTCGGACTGGCCCACGCGGTCTCGAACGTGGCTGCGGTGGCCTTCTACACCGCGTCCCTGACGGCGCGGCTCCGCGGTCGCGCGACGAACGGCAGGCTGTGGTCGTTGGGCGGACTGACGGCGGTCGCTGTGAGCGGTGCGCTGGGCGGGCACGTCGCCTATCGGCAGGCCGTCGGAGCGCATCCCTCAACCTAGGCAAAGCGCGTGGCAACCATGCCGAGTGCGTGTGAAGGTCTAGGCGCCATGCCCGCGAAACCACAGGGGCCAGACGCCAGCGCAGTCGGCTGGTCGCTTCCGGACGGCCTGGAACCCCGGGCCGAGCAGCTGGGCCCTGGATCGGACCCGCTCCCCGCGGATCGCGAACGAGCCCTGATTTCCACGGGCTGCGTTTCAGGAGGTGGGGGCGTCGCGGTGTGGTCGGGGTGGTGATGGGTGCGTCGGGCCGCCTTCAGGCCCGCCTCGTGCAGGTGGTCGCGTCCGGCGGCAAGCTCGCCCACGATCCCGCGTTCCATCTCGGCGAAGGGCTGGTAGTAGGTGGAGTTGTAGGCCTCGATGATCTGGAAGGCCCAGTGCCCCAGGACGACGTTGCGGCCCACGATGTCACGCTCGACCCGTGCGGCCTGCTCGTCGTGGCCCGCCTCGCGCAAGAGCCGGACGGCGTCGCCGAGCTCGAAGTCCGCCGACCCGGTCAGTTGGTGGAACCCATAGAGGTGGCCGCGGGCCCGATGGTCTCCAACACCTTCGAGAGCGCACCCAGCGCGAGCACCGTCTTGACGCCGACACCGTCGGGTACCTGGTGCGCCGCATCCAACTCGCGATTGCTTTCCATGGTGGTCCCCTGCCCGGAGGGTGTCTTGCCGAGCGGTCGATTGCGCCATGCGGCGTACGCACTTCCACCAGGCGCAGGGCCCGAGCTAGAAGGTCGGTAATGCCCACCTGGGCGTGGGCACAGGTGCGCGAATCAGCCGACCCACCATCCGCGAGGGCGGCGGGCGCCAGCAGCCACATCCGACACCGGCGCACGCCGCCGCGACCAGAGATGTGCCCTGTTTGAGTATTTAGTCGGCTTTACGGGGGTAGACGGTGGGTGAATATCTCTCCCTTGGAGGCCATCATGGCGTCAACCCATCACGCGCCCATCGAAGAACACCCCGACCTGGTGGAACTGCGCGCCCGGCACGACCGCGCCGCCGCCACCCCACGAGCCCAGATGATCGAGGCCCTCGCGCTCATCACCGGCCTGTACCTCGCCGCGTCCCCCTGGATAGTCGGCTTCAACGGCTTCACCACGCTCGCCGTCACCAACCTCATCGCCGGCATCGCCTACATGCTGCTCCTGGGCGGCCTCGGCAGCTCCTACGAGCGCACCCACTCCATGGCCTGGGCCGCCGCCGCCATCGGCATCTGGACCTGCGTCGCCCCCTGGGTCGTCGCAGGCGACGTCGCCCACACCCGTTCCATCACCAGCAACCTCATCACGGGCGCCATCGCCACCCTCCTCGCCCTCGCCGCCGCCTCCGCCGCCCGTAATCACACCGACAATCGCCGCCGCAGCACCAGCAACTACGACGACCGCCGCACCATGTCCCAGGGGCGCGACGACCGCTGACCCTTCGAACCCCGCAGGGAACGCCGCCAG
The DNA here is from genome assembly GCF_054462255.1 of Streptomyces sp. SD15. Taxonomy (NCBI): domain Bacteria; kingdom Bacillati; phylum Actinomycetota; class Actinomycetes; order Kitasatosporales; family Streptomycetaceae; genus Streptomyces; species Streptomyces sp. SD15. Next base: position 35,002 of record NZ_JBTLMO010000061.1, read on the forward strand.
GAGAACCGCACCCCTTCACCTCCTGGCAGCCCCGCGCGCACGCTCGGCGAGCCGCCGAGAGCTGGGACAGCGACTGACCGCGCCAACGGGTGGTCAGACTTCCGTGCGGGACGGGCGACAGCCGCTCATCGCCCAGGCCCTGATCTTGCTCCACCGGTCTCGGACGGTGATCGACTCTTCCCCCTGTGCGGGCACAGTCCGAAGGGCACCACTCGTCGCGCCATACGTCCACTTGGTCTGCTCTGGCTGCGACCCAGGACTGCACGGACCTTTGGACCCGCGAGCTGTGAGGCGCTCCGCACGATCTCGGGCTTGGTCATGGTGTGAGCCGGTCGGCCAGGCGGAACGGTCAGGCGATCCCGGTGCCGCGCAGCAGCAGCAACGCCACGTCCACCACCGCCACGGCGACCGCTGCCGCGAACGCCGCCCTCTGCCGGCGGCGTCCCAGAACCGTCCCCGCCACCGCCACCACTGCGGCCACCGCGAGCGCCGCCACTCCCCATCTGCCGGGGCCTCCGGCGGGCCCCAGTGCCAGAACCGCGGACGCGGTCACCAGCGGCACCGGCAGCAGCAGCCGCGCGCCGTCCTGGCCCAGTCGGTGCGGAAATCCCCGTACGCCCGTCGCCAGATCCCCGCGGATATCCGGCAGCACATCACCCAGATGGGCTCCGACCCCCAATAGCGCCCCGGCGGTGACAACCCACCAGGCCGGCCACGGCTGCCCCGGCAGCCCCAGCGCCACGAACGCCGGGAGCGCAGCGAAACCCACCGCGTACGGCGCCCAGGACCATGCAGTCGCCTTGAGCCGCAGGTCGTACGCCCACGCCGCCGCCACCCCGGCCAGGTGAACGACGCCCGCCCACAGGCCGCAGGCGAACGAGATCGGCAGGCACAGCGCCAGCGCGGCATACGCGGCCACCCACACCTCCGTCACACCCACCGTGCCGTCGACGACGGGTTTGCCACGGCGGCCGGCGGCGATGTCCCGGCGCGCATCGAACGCGTCGTTGCACCAGCCCACGGACAACTGCCCGGTCAGAACTGCGGCTGCGGTCAGGACACAACGTGCGGCGCCCTGTCCGGCGGTCGCGGCCAGCGCGGCCATCAAGGCGGTGACCGCCACGACAGGTCCGGGGTGGCACGACCCGGCGAGGCCGCCCAGCCGGCCGGCCCAGCTCGCGGCCGCGCCGTCGGCCGTCGACTGCTCGGGAGTGCCCACCCGGCCGATCGTAGGCGTCCCGGCCCTCACCCGGCTGGAGCACGCGCCCCTGGGCTAACGGCCGGACGGGCGATCCATGGTGTCGAAGCCCCGGTCCGGGGAACACGTGCAGAGCAACTCGCCCCAGTCGACAGCCGGACGGGAACCATATGACGCGGATCGCCGCCGTTCACGGTGCCCTCGCACCACTCGCCGACGAAGAGCGACCGGATGATCTCCACGGCCTCCTCCAGCCGCTCGATGCGGACGTGTGTGGCGGGCCAACCGCCGCCCACCACATGCTCGTTGAGGTTCTCCCCGGAGCCGAGTCCGAGGCGGAACCGTCCCTGGGAGAGGAGTTGCAGGGTGGCGGCCTTCTGGGCGACGACCGCCGGGTGGTAGCGGGTCGTCGGGCATGTCACGTAGGTCATGAGGGGGATGTGTTCGGTGGCCTGCGCGGCGGCACCGAGCACGCTCCACGCGTAGGAGGCGTGACCCTGGGACTCCAGCCAGGGGAAGTAGTGGTCGGACGTGACCGAGAAGTCGAAGCCTGCCCGTTCGGCGCCGACCACATGGCCGACGAGTTCTCGCGGGCCGGCCTGCTCGGTCATCATCGTGTACCCGATCTGCACCATGTCGCTCATCTCCTCGTGGGTCGGAGTCTCGCGAGGACGGCTTTCTGTCCCGTCACCGCTTCGTCGTGAGCCGCAGGTCGACCTCCTTCTCCTGGTCTCCCGACGCCGCGCCCCAGTGGTCCACGGCGAACGCCGTGCTCAGGGCCTCGAACAGTTGGTCAACGGCGACGTAGGCGCCCTGGAGTGTGGCGGAGACCGAGCCGTCCAGCGGAATGGGATCGGCCGGGATCCACTCCTGCGTCGGCTCGAACTCCGCGCTCCACACTGCGGAGTGGTCGCCCGGCTGCTCCTGGGGTACGCGTCGGCAGGACGGTCGGTGGGGAACGCCGTCCGCAGGACGCCGAAGACGGTGGCGGCGTCCTCCTTGGACGCTCCGGTGAGAGACACGGTGGCCATCGGGCTCACTCTCCTCAAACTTGAATACGGCGGGACGTGGGTGATCAGACGCACCCGTTCACGGGTGGCGACGGCACACGGCCGAGCGGATCCCGCCTCGGCTCCCCCGGCGCGCGGGGCGTCAACCCGTCGATTCGTCGGGCGCGGGATGCCCCGGACGCGTACTGCCGGAATGCGCGGCGCCCCTCCGCCCGGTGCCGGCCTCATCCGTGTCGGGGATCCTCGGGTCGGGGACCTCCCGATCGCGCCCCTCCGGCTCGCGCTGTTCGTCGGCGCCGGCCTGCTGATCGGGCGGGTCCCTGGGGATCGGCTTCGGTTTCGGCCGCCCTCTGTTTCCGGGGGCTTCCGGGCGGCGCTCGCTCACGGTGTTCTCGCTTCCTCGCGCAGGGTGGGTGTCAGGCGCGGGTACCCCGACGGCCGACGATGATGCGGACCCCGGCGCTCCGGACCCTGGGGTCCCGGACCGGGCACGGCGAAGGGCGGGCACCGGCAGAACGCCGGTGCCCGCCCCTGTGTACTGCCGCGACGGTCAGGCTCGGTGGTCTCCGTAGTAGCCGCCGACCTGCTCGTGGTAGCCGGAGTCACCGGCGTGCTTGTCCTTGTCGAACTCGGGAGAGTTCTTGATCTCTTCCTTGGTACGGCCGACGTGGATCGTCCGCTCCGCGACGTCAATGGTCGAGATGACACCGGCAGGGAGCAGAACCTGCTTGCCGAAGATCCACACTCCGGTGTCGACGACGATGTACCCGGCCCCGACATCCTCGGAGTGCTTGTCGACCTTGCCGATCGAACCGTCGCTCGCCTCGACCTTGAATCCGGTCAGGTCCGTCCCCGTCTGGTGACCCGACTCGGCCTGGTAGCCCCACATGTTGTCCGTCATACAAAACCTCCCCTTGCAATACGTGAATAGCGAGGAGCCCGTCCAGTATTTCGGTGGGCGACCCTCGGCAGGTCGAGTGCCCACGGTTTTCCGTCCCACACCCTCATCCATTTATTAATGGCGAACCCTGCGCCACCGAATATCAGGGCAAGACAAGTACAAGAATCAACACAACCGTTTTGACAGCCAGGAACGGGCGGTCGGCACGGTCGGTCCGCATGAGACGGGCCAAGCGGGTTACCCGTGGGTCGTGTTGAGAATCGGAATGATCGCGGTGGTCGTGGGTGCCGCCCTCGCAGTGGTCGGTGTGGCCGTCGTGGTGTCGCCCTGGTGGTGGCTCGCGGCGGTGCCGCTCGCCGTGCTCGGTGTCATCGGTGTGTGGGACCTGACCCAGCGACGGCACTCGATGCTGCGCAACTACCCGGTGATCGGGCACGCCCGCTTCCTGCTGGAGCGCATCCGTCCCGAACTGCAGCAGTACTTCGTCGAGCGGAACTTCGACGGGCGGCCCTTCGACCGGGACATCCGCAGCATCGTCTACGAGCGGGCCAAGGGCACCGCCGCGGAGGAGCCGTTCGGCACCGAACGCGACGTGTACCAGGCGGGCTACGAGTACTTGGTTCCCTCGATGGCTCCCCGCCCGGTGCCCGAGCACCCGCCGCGCGTACGGATCGGGTGTCCGGACTGCACCCGGCCGTACGACATGGCCCTGCTGAACGTCTCCGCGATGAGCTTCGGCTCGCTGTCGGCCAACGCCGTACTGGCGCTCAACAAGGGGGCCGCGGCGGGCGGTTTCGCGCACGACACCGGTGAGGGCGGGCTGTCGGAGTACCACCTGCGCCCGGGTGGTGACCTGGTGTGGGAGATCGGTACCGGCTACTTCGGCTGCCGGACCCGGGACGGGGACTTCGATGCCGGGGAGTTCGCCGAGAAGGCGTCGGGCGAGAGCGTCAGATGTGTGTCACTGAAACTGTCGCAGGGCGCCAAACCCGGGATCGGGGGTGTGCTGCCCGGAGCCAAGGTCAACGCGGAGATCGCCCGGGTGCGGGACGTACCCGAGGGCGAGACGGTCATCTCACCGCCCTACCACCGGGTGTTCTCCACCCCTCGTGAACTCGTCCGATTCATCGCGCGGATGCGGGAGTTGTCCGGCGGCAAGCCGGCCGGTTTCAAGCTGTGCCCCGGTTCACGGCGCCAGTTCCTCGCCGTGTGCAAGGCGATGCTCGAGGAGGGCACCGCACCCGACTTCATCATCGTCGACGGCGGGGAGGGCGGCACAGGTGCCGCACCGCTCGAATTCGCCGACCACGTCGGCACCCCGCTCACCGAGGGTCTGATGACCGTGCACAACGCCCTGGTCGGCGTGGGCCTGCGGGAGCAGATCCGGATCGGCGCCAGCGGCAAGATCGCCACCGGGGCCGACCTCGTCAAACGCCTGGTCCAGGGCGCCGACTACGGCAACGCGGCCCGCGCCATGATGTTCGCGGTCGGTTGCATCCAGGCCCAGCGCTGCCACACCAACACCTGCCCCGTCGGCGTCACCACCCAGGACCCGCGGCGAGCCCGCGCGCTGGACGTCGGCGACAAGGCCGAGCGGGTGCGCCGCCTGCAGGAGGCCACCGTAGGCAGTGCACTGCAGATCATGGCCTCCATGGGAGTCACCGACCCCGCACAGCTCCACCCGCACATGCTGCGGCGCCGCATCGACGCACAGACCGTGCGCTCCTACGACGACCTGTACGAGTGGCTCTCCCCCGGACAACTGCTGGTCGAGCCGCCCGCCGACTGGGCGACCGACTGGAAGGCCGCCGACCCGGACCACTTCACCATCTGACCCACGACCGCTCACTTCACCGTCCGACCTGGAGGAAACCGTGGCACGAACCGTCGCCCGCGTCATCGTGGACGCCCTGAGCGAACTCGGCGTCCGCCAGGTGTTCGGCGTCGTGGGAGACGCGCTCAACCCGCTCACCGACGCCATCCGCACCACCGACGACGTGGAGTGGGTGGGCTGCCGTCACGAGGAGGCGGCGGCCTTCGCCGCGAGCGCCCAGTCCCAGCTCACCGACCGCCTGGGGGTGTGCATGGGCACGGTCGGCCCCGGTTCCGTGCACCTCCTCAACGGCCTCTACGACGCGGCCAAGAGCCGTACGCCCGTCCTGGCCATCGCCGGCCAGGTCCCCCTGTCCGAGCTGGGCAGCGACGCTTTCCAGGAAGTCGACAACGACCTGCTCTTCCGTGACGTGGCGGTCTTCCGCGCCACCATCACCGACCCCGACCAACTGCCGCAGCTCCTCGAGACTGCGGTGCGCAACGCCCTGGGCCACAAGGGCGTCGCGGTCCTCACCGTGCCGGGCGACATCGGCGACCGGGAACTGCACGCCGACCGTCCGGCCCGCTTCTCCCTGACCACGCCCACCACCCGCCCCGAAGCGTCCGCCGTACGCCGGGCCGCCGAGCTCCTCGACCACGCGGACCGGATCACCCTCCTGGTCGGGCAGGGCGCCCGCGCCGCCCGCGGAGACGTCCTCGCGCTGGCGGACCGCCTCGCGGCCCCGATGGTGCTGACGTTGAAGGCCAAGGAGGGCTTCGAGGGCGACAACCCCTTCCAAGTCGGCCAGACCGGACTGATCGGCAACCCCGCGGCGGCCGGCGCCATGCAGTCCGCGGACACCCTGCTCCTGCTGGGCACCGACTTCCCCTACCGCGACTGGTATCCCGAGGGCCGCACCGTCATCCAGGTCGACACCGAACCCGCGCACATCGGCCGCCGCGTGCCGGTGGACATCGGCCTCGTCGGCGACGCGGGTGCCACCGTGCGCGACCTGCTCGCCCACCTGACCACCGAGCCGGGCGGGTCGTCCGGGTCGGACGGCGCACACGACCGCGGACACCTGAACCAGGCACGGGAACGTTTCCTGAGCTGGCGTGAGGGCCAGGCACGCCTCGCCGATCCCGCACACGACAAGAGTCTGGTCGGCAGGGCCCGCTCCACACTCGACAACCGCGAACACGACATCCGCCCGGAAGCACTGGCCGCCGCCGTGGACCGCAACGCCTCCGACGACGCGATCTTCACCTCGGACACCGGAATGGCCACCGTCTGGCTCTCGCGGTTCGTCGAGATGCGCGGGACTCGTCGGCTGCTGGGCTCCTACAACCTGGGCTCCATGGCCAACGCCATGCCGCAGGCACTCGGCGCGCAGTATCTGGACCGGGACCGCCAGGTCGTCGCGTTCTGTGGCGACGGCGGTCTGAGCATGCTCCTCGGCGACCTCATCACCCTCAAGTCCTGCCGACTGCCGGTCAAGCTCGTCGTCTTCGACAACCGCCGCCTGGGCATGGTGAAGCTGGAACAGGAGCAAGCCGGTCTCCCGGAGTTCGGAACCGTCCTGGACAACCCCGACTTCGCCGCCGTCGCCACCGCCATCGGCATCACCGGCATCCGCGTCACCGACCCCGCCGACCTCGACGACGCCGTAGGCCGCGCCTTCGCCACCCCCGGCCCCGTCCTCCTCGACGTCCTCACCAACCCGGACGAGATCGCCGTCCCCGCCAAGCCCACCGTCGAACAGGGCTGGGGCTTCGCCGTCGCCAAGATGAAGGAACTGCTGCGCAGCCACGGCGACGAAACCCACGACTGACCCCCTCCGCCGAAAGCGACCATGCCCGCCCCGGGATCCAGGAAAGAAATCCGGGCGGGCTGCGGTCATGACTGATCGTGCGGCACCAGGGCCACGGTTCAGCGGCGGCGCAGCATCATGACGACAGCGACGATGACAATGATGACGACGACAGTACCCAGACCTATGTACACGAGTTTCTCTTTCCTTCGGGGAACAGCACCCATCGGTGCCGCAGAGAACCGAGTGCCCCCGTCAAAACCTTTCATCCCGCTCCGGTGAGTCTGTTGCCCCGCCGTGGCATGTGCCCATAGCTGCTGACCGCCACTGAATTCCTCGGCCGCACAGGCCGCAGAAGAAGGTCGGTCATGGTCTCCCTTCGCCCGATAAACAACCGAAACCATAAACGCGCCGAAAGAGCAATCACGGTGTCAGCTCAGGACCGCCGTGGTGGCGTCTGCTCCGAGCAGCGGTGAGGCGCCGTTGCCCGGGTACACGGACACAGGATCAAACGGTGGCAGGCGAAGGCCGGTTGGTCGCCGCCCACGGCGGTTCACGACCTCCGGTGAGCACGAACGGACGCCGAACGTCACAGGACCTACCGAAACGCCGACGAAGGACAGGTGAGCGCCCATGACCGCAGAGGGTTCCCCACGCACCGACAGTGGAGCACAGGAACCGGTCGGCGACCTGGTCCACCGCGCCTCGCAGCAGTTGTCGCAGTTGGTCCGCGACGAAATGCGCCTGGCGCAGGCGGAGATGACCGAGAAGGCCAAGCGGTTCGGCAAGGGCGGCGGGCTGTTCGGCGGCGCCGGCCTGATGGGTGTTCTCACTCTGCAGGCGCTGGTGGTCACGGTGATCGCCGCGCTCTCGCTCGTCATGGTTGTGTGGGCGGCGGCGCTGATCGTCACCGCCGTCCTGGCCGCCGTCGCCGCGCTGATGGCAGCTCTCGGCAAGCGGCAGATCAGCAAGGCATCCCCGCCTGCACCGGAACAGACCATCGACAGCGTCAAGGCCGACGTAGCCGAAATCAAGGAGAAGGCACAGCGATGACCCAGGACAAGCCGCACACGGGCGATGAGGCAGCCCCCTCCACGGAGGAACTGCGCAAGCAGGTCGAGGCGACCCGCGAGGAGCTCGGCGAGACCGTTGAGGCGCTCGCGGCCAAGGCCGATGTCAAGGCCCGCGCCCAGGAGAAGACGGACACCGTCAGGGAACAGGTCGAGGAGAAGGCGGCACAGGCCAAGGCCCAACTGCGGGACACAGCATCACGCGTAGTCCACGAGGTGCAGGACAGGACCCCGGAGCCGGTGCGGGCCAAGGCCGCCGCCGCCACGGAGCAGGTCCGTGACAAGGCAGTTCACGCCGGTCAGCTCGCCTGGGAGAAGACCCCGGAGCCAGCACGCGAAAAGGCCGGCCAGGGTCTGCGGGCGGCACGAGCCAACCGCGCTCCGCTGCTCGTCGCGGCAGGCGCACTCATCGCGCTGCTGCTCATCCGTCGCTCCAGGAAGCACCGATGAAAGCGAGCAAGATCGCTTACAAACCACTCGGCATGGCCCTGGGTGCCCTCAGCGGCATGCTGGCCGGTGCGGCGTTCAAGCAGGTCTGGAAACGGCTCGGCCACGACGACGACACCCCCAACGCCACCGACGAGCACCGCACCTGGCCCGAGGTCCTGTCGGCAGCCGCCCTGCAAGGAGCGATCTTCGCCGGCGTCAAAGCCGCCGTCGACCGCGGCGGCGCCACCGCTATCCGCCGACTGACCGGCACCTGGCCCGGCTGACCACTTCCCTCGGCGTCCCCCGCAGCCCGCAGCCACCTCTCCCCTTCGCCATGCCCCCTTGCGGTTGCCGGGCCCCTCTCGTCTTCGGACAGCCGAGCAGAGAGCCAGAAGCCGACGAACGAGGTCGACAAACGCCTGCCAGCCCAGGCGTGCTTCTCCACGTGCTCCTGTAACGACGTCCTTCGGGCCAACGCCGACTTCCCAAACTCAGCCACCCGTCGGCCGCCAAGTGGGGCCCTCCACGCCTCGGACAACGGCCTTGTGCTGTTCATCGTGGCCGAGCTGCTCCACACCGTCCGCCTCACCATCAGGAACCAGACCCTCGACGCGGAGCCGTTCCGCGGGAGTCGAGGGCGGTGATGCCGGCGAGCCACTCGGTGTGGGGGTCGGCAATCGTCGCCTGGACAGGAGTCCATGCGTGCCGAGAATTCGTCCTACCCTCGGGTGTCTTTCCCGCTGATGGTCCCTGCACGCCGAGCAGAAGAACCAGCCCATCCACGAGCGCCTTCGCACCCTGCTCAGGGAGCAGGTCATCGCGGTTCTGACGGCCACACCCGGGGCCACGGTCGCAAGGAATTGGGTAGCAGGCCGCAGTACGCGACCGGACCCTCGGCCGGACTAGCTCGCGGGGGTCCCGCAGCGCGTTTTCTGTCACTCCCTGTCACGAGCCCCATGGACGCTCACGCGTCGCAGGGTTCTGACCTGGACTTACGCCCCCGTTATGGATCAACTGGACGCCCTTGGACGGTTTCTACGACATGTGCCATGTGGTACCCAGTGAGGGACCGAGGATCAGGACAGGGGCGTCTTCTGGCCCGTCAAAGCGGTATTGCAGGGTGTTCATCGGTGTCTCACTCACCCGCCTGACCCTTTCATCTGTCACGACAGCCCCTATGAGCGGGGTCCTGGCTGTAGCTGTCCGACCAGGTGGAAGACCTCCCGGGCCGCATAGCGTTTGAGGCAACGGACGATTTCACGTCGGGTCTTGCCCTCCTTGATCCGGCGCTCGCAGTAGTCCTGGGTGCGCGGGTCGACCCGCAGGCGGGTGAACACGATGCGATGCAGCGCAGCATTGGCCTGCCGGTCGCCGCCGCGGTTGAGGCGACGGAACTGCCGGCGTCCCGAGGAACGCTCGACGGGACTGACCCCGCACAAAGCGGCGAAGGACGCCCTGCACGCACTTCCTGACAGTGTCGCCCGGGCTGGGCACGGGGAACGCGCTGGTGGTGATGCTGCTGGTGCAGCTCGGGTGGTGGC
>NZ_JBTLMO010000062.1:0-44264 GCF_054462255.1 Streptomyces sp. SD15
CGCCGGCCACCGCCCTGAGGCCGCGACGGCGCCTCCGGCACCACCCGCTGGAACAGTTCCCACAACTCGTCCGGCACTAGCCGCTCAACGATCCCTGCCACGACCGGCAGCTTACCCGGCCAAATGAGATGACTTCTTAGACCTGCCTGGCCTTGCGTCCATTTCCTCACCGGCATGGTCGTGCAACCGCGGGCCGTCCGCTGTCGGCCCGATCCGGAGAGGGCGGCAGCGGAAGGGGCCCTCCGCAGCCTGGGAGTACTTCTCCCAGGAAACTCCCGGCCTTCCTGCCTCTCGCGATGCCTCGCAGAATCGAATGCGTCGGAGGAAATCCCCGACATCTGAACGAGAAGCAGAGAAAGAGACCTGATCATGGCTACTTGGTTCGTTACCGGAGCTTCCCGAGGTATCGGTGCGGAGATTGCCCGCGCTGCGCTGGCGGAGGGCAACAATGTCGTGGTCGGCGTACGGAACCCGGAGCGGGTACCGGCCGATCTGAAGAACTCCGACAAGGTGTTCGCGGTCGCCCTGGACGTCACCGACAACGACAGCATCCCGCAGGCCGTCGAGGCGGCCGTGGACCGGTTCGGCGGCATCGACGTCCTGGTGAACAACGCCGGCCGCGGCCTGCTGGGCGCCCTGGAGGAGATCACCGACGCCGAAGCCCGCTCGCTGTTCGACCTCAACGTCTTCGGCCTGATCAACGTCACCCGCGCCGTCCTGCCCGTCATGCGCAAGCAGGGCTCCGGCAAGCTCGTGCACATCGGTTCCCGCTCCGGCTTCGAGGGCGAGCCCGGTGTCAGCCTGTACTGCGCGTCGAAGTTCGCGGTCGCCGGCATCAGCGAGGCGCTCTCCGCCGAGATGGCGCCGTTCCACATCCAGTCGGTGGTCGTCGAGCCGGGTGTGTTCCGCACGGACTTCCTCGACGCCAGCTCCCTGTCGGTCGCCGCCGACCGCATCGCGGACTACGACGGCACGCCCGCGCACGTGACGCTGGACTGGATCGACAAGGCCAACCACGCGCAGCTCGGCGACCCCGTCAAGGGCGCCGCCCTCATCGTCGAGGTCGCCTCCGCCGAGAAGCTGCCCACGCACCTCTACCTCGGGCGCGACACCCTCGAGCGTCTCGAGGTCAAGTACCAGCAGGTGCAGGACGACCTCGCCCCGTGGCGTGAGAAGTCCGCCGCCACCGCGCACGACGACGCCGCCTGAGTTCACTGAGATCGCCGGGGTGTGCGCCCTCGCCCATGTGCGCGGGCCTCACAACTGCTCGGCTGGGTCAGTTCCCCCTCGCGGCCCAGCCGGGCGCCCCGGCCCGCCACGGATCCGCCTCCGCGGATTCCGCGTTCGCCACTTGCACCACGCATTCGAAGGAACCTGTCATGTCTGCTCTTCTCTCCGGCTCCCCGCTCGCGGGCCGTGTCGCTGTTGTCTCCGGCGCTTCCAGCGGTATGGGTGCCGCCACCGCCGAACGCCTCGCCCAACTGGGCGCCACCGTGGTCGTGCTCGCCCGCCGCAAGGACAAGCTGGAGGACGTCGTCACGAGCATCGAGGCCTTTGGCGGGACCGCACTGGCGCTCGCAGTCGACGTCACCGACCGCGCCGCCGTCCAGACGGCCGCCGACCAGGTCGCCGAACGCTTCGGCAAGGCCGACCTGGTGTTCAACAACGCCGGCGTCCAGCTCATCTCCGGCATCGAGGAACTCAAGGTCGATGAGTGGCAGCGGCAGATCGACCTCAACATCAGCGGCCTGATGAATGTCATCGCCGCCTTCCTGCCCCACCTGACGGAGTCCGCAGCCCAGGGCAAGCCCGCCGACCTGATCAACACCTCTTCCATCGCGGCCACCCGCATCCTGGAGAAGTTCTCCGTCTACTCCGGCACCAAGGCCTACATCAGCCACCTCACCCGGCTCCTCCGCGTCGAACTCGGCCCGAAGATGGTCCGCGTCGCCACCATCGAACCCGGCATGGTCGACACCGAACTCCCCGACCACGTCACCGACGCCGACGCCTCCAAGCTGATGGCCGACCTCATCCACGACATCGACTGCCTGCAGTCCGCCGACATCGCCGAGACCGTCGCCTTCATGGCGGCTGTCCCGCGCCACGTCAATCTGACCGAGATCACCATCATGCCCACCGCCCAGGCCATCTGAGTCATCGGATCCAGTGGGGCTGCCACCTTCCAGGGCAGCCCCGCCGACGATGAGATCGTCGGCTGTAACGCCCGGTCAAAGAAGCGGCGTTGAGCGGTAGCAACGTCATCGAGGCAGAGAAGGTCCAAGTCGCCGAGCCCGACGCTGCCGAAGCCGTGAACGATCACCTGGTCGACCAGCTGACAGGCCTGGCCCGGCCGAGGCGGCCGAGGAGGCCCTGCCACTTACCGGTGAAGGGTCGCTGCCTCACCAACCGGCCAAGTGCGCACTCCTCCGTGAACGGCAGGGAGCGCTTCCATCCGAAGGCCGCCCGCGCGCGGCAGGTAGGTGTCTGACTCCCAGGACTGCCTCACCCTGGGTGGACTGCGGCCTGGCTGCCTCGCTCCGGAGAACGGACCGTGGAGACATGACGACGAACAACACTTCCCCCGACCCTCACCCGTATGTCGGGATGTGGGTGACCGCAGACGGCTTCATCCGGCAGGAGCTGCTGCCGAACGGACGCTACGACGAAGCCCGAGGCAACCGAAAGAGCGCCTACACGGGCAGATACACAGTCAACGGCAGTCACATCGACTACGTCGACGACACCGGTTTCACCGCTACGGGGGACGTTCGCGGCGGTGTGCTCTACCACGAGCACCTGGTGCTGTACCTCGAAGGCGAACAGCCCGCCCGGCCGGCATAGCGCGGCTTCTGCCCAACCAGCATGCAAACCCATAACCGATGCCGGTGAGGTCGGAGCCGTCCCACCGCACCGGCAGCCACCTTCTTGATTCGGATGGAGGACGAGATCTGAGAGACCGAGCGCACAAGTCGACTTACGGAGCGGATCACACCGGGCGACTTGCGGAGCGGATCACACCGGGGAAAGTCCGTATCGCACCGCTGCGGCCGCTTCAGCCCTCGTCCTGTTCGTACTCCTCTTCCTCTTCGGGAGTCTCTTCGTCGGCGACCTCTTCGTCGGCGCCCTCTTCGTCGGCGCCCTCTTCGTCGTACTCTTCGTCGCCGGCGCCCTCTTCGTCGTACTCCTCCTCCCCCTCGGATTCACCTGCCGCTTCCTCCTCTTCCAGTGCTTCCTCGTGGCTCCGAACCACCTCGCCGTCGCGGATTTCACCGCGCCAGCCCTCAACTTCTTCATCAGCAAACGTGACATACCGCTGGAAGTTCTTGAAGTCCAGCCGCAAGCGGCGCCCTTGGGCACGCCACAGGTTGCCGGTCTTCTCGAAGAAACCCGAGGGGTAGTACTCGACAACGAGCACGAGGCGCGTCAGGTCAGGCGTGATTTCGTGGAAGCTGACACAGCCGTGCGTGGTGCCCTTCGCGCCCTCGGAGCTCCATACGATTCGCTCGTCCGGCACTTGTTCCTGAACGGTTGCCTTCCACCCGCGAGCCGAGGGGCCGACCTTCACCTTCCAGTCGCTGGTGGTCTCGTCGTTCTGAGACACACTGCGCACCCCTTTGGTGAAGCTGCTGAACTCCTTGTACTGGGTCCAGTGGTTGTACACCGCGCGGGTCGGCAGACCCACATCGAGCACTTCAACGATGTTCATCACCTTGGTGCTGCCGGCTTTGCCACCGCCGCCCCCACCGAACACGTTCTTGACCTTGCCCAGCACCTTGTCTTTGAGCCCCTTGGCCGTCTCGCCGGCTACCGCCTTCAAGGGGGAATCGCCTTTGAGGATGCGTCCTCCGATGGCGGGAAGAGGACCGCCGTTCTCGGCTGCATCAAGGAGTTGGTCGGTGACGTCTCCCAACTTCCCCCCGGCCCTGTCGACGAGATGCTCCATGTGAGCACCGAGGTAGTCGGCAAGCTCGTCGCGCAGCATTTCCAGACCCGAACCCTCTGCCCGGTCGGTGACACGCTCTTTGCTGGCCATGGCCTACCTCCGCCGCGCGGCAGTCTTCTTGGCGGCCGTCTTCTTCGCCGGAGCCTTCTTCGCGGCCGCCCGCTTGGCCGTGGTCTTCTTCGCTGCCGTCTTCTTGGCAGGGGGCGAAGACTTCTTCGCTGTCTTCTTCGCCGGCGCCGCCTTCTTGGCGGCAGTTCCCTTGGCCGCGGGCCTCTGCGCTGCGGTCTTCTCCGCCGGAGCCCTCTTCCTGGCCGGAGCAGGCTTGTTGGAAGCCGCCTTGCGGGGAGCCGGTTCGGCCGCGCGCTTTCTTGCAGCGGTTCCCGTCGGCCGACGACGCCGTGGCGGTTCTTCCTCTTCCGGCTCTTCCTCGGCTTCTTCCTCGGCTTCTTCCTCTTCCTCCGGCTCTTCTTCCGGCTCTTCCTCAGCTTTTTCCTCTTCCGGCTCTTCCTCGGCTTCTTCCTCGGGTTCTTCCTCCTCGCCCTCCATCTCTTCCTCGTGCTCGTAACGCTCCTCGCCCTCCTCCGGCTCTTCCTCCTCCTCTTCGTACTTCTCCTCGCCGATGCGCAGCGTGCGCTTGTGGAGGGAATCGGCGAGGCCGGTAAGGCGCCGATCGGCGGTGGCGGCCAGAGCTTTACGTCCGGCGTCCAGTAGTTCGCCGCGTACCTGCTCGTTCAGCTCTGCGACCCCTGGAATGTCGCCGAGTTTGCGCAGGCCTGTTGTCATCAGCTGCTGCGGATCGAGTCCGAAACGGCGACCGGCGAGATAGGTTGCCGCGGCAAAGGCGAGACGGCCTTTCTTTGCACGTCCGAGCACATAGCCAGCTGCGATCGCGGCGCCGAGGCCGATCTTGGTCGTGTCATTCATGAGCCGGTTCCCTTCGGAAAGGGCAGGTGAACACGCCCGAACGCGGGCCAACACCCCTTGTCCAACCCGCGTTTGGGACAGAAAGCGGATCGGACGCGATGAGTCGCACAGTCCGCCGCGCCCGGGACTTGCCGCGAAGCCCTCCTGGGCGGTTCGCGCGATGCCACCCACCGCCCGGGCAATCTATCCGTATATGATGCGATTGTAGTGTTCGCGCGTGGAATATGGCGCCCGCTCCGACCACCGGAGAAACCATGTCCGCAGCAGAACCCCGGCGACGGTCCAGCAGCAGCCGCAGCTCCGACCGGGACGCCGCTGGCGGCTCCCGGCGACGCTCAGGCAAGGCCAATGCCGCCCGGGCCATTCGTTCCGCCGCCGAACAACTTCAGGAGTTGCTCGGGCGGGCCCCCGAGTCCGTCTCGGCACTGAAACCGACGGAGGACGGTTGGGAGGCCGACGTCGAGGTACTCGAGCTGGAGCGCGTCCCTGAAACCACGAGCGTGATGGCTACCTACCGAGTGACGCTCGACAAGGAAGGCGATCTGGTGGCCTACGAAAGGACGCGCCGTTATACCCGGGGCCAGATCGACCGGCGGGGCTGAGACAGCACAGCCGGTGAAGGGAGGCACCATGACAGTGGTGCCGCAGAGCGGAGGCGGTGTCGCCCGGGGCGGCGGCACCGGCAGTCTTTACGACGTCCTGGAACTCATTCTTGATCGCGGGCTGGTCATCGACGTGTTCGTCCGCGTGTCACTGGTGGGCATCGAGATCCTCAAGATCGATGCTCGCATCGTCGTGGCCAGCGTCGACACCTATTTGCGTTTCGCCGAGGCATGCAACCGCCTTGACCTCGAGGCCGGGAGAAAAGCACCCACCCAGTTGACCGACATCGTCGGGGATTCGGTGGAGAGCGGGGCGAAGGGCAAGTCCAAGGGGGCCCTCACCGGCGCCGTGGAAGCGGTGACCGATTCCCTCAAGGGTGTCACCGACCGTGACAGCGATGAAGAAGAGCCCGAGGAAGAAGACGAGGACGCGGAAAAGGAACCCGTGGAGAGGCGGCGGCCGGTTCGACGTACCTCCCGACGTGAGCGCGAAAGGGGCTCGCCCCGCGAAAAGGAATGAGCCATGGCCGTATACATCTACTCCATCGCCGACAAGCAGCACCCGCTCCACATCGACGATCTCGGCGGCGTCGGAGAGGCACCGGCCGGCTTGCGGACAGTGGCTGCCGGGCCGCTCTGTGCGGTGGTCAGCGACGCCCCGGAGGATCTGCGCCCCAAGCGCCGCGACATCATCGCTCACCAGGAAGTGCAGGAGCGCCTCATGGCAGACGGCACTGTGCTGCCCATGCGGTTCGGCCTCATCGCCGCGGACGACGAGGCTGTACGACTCGCCCTGGAGCAGAATGCCGAGGACTACACGGACAGGCTTCAAGCGCTGGAAGGGTGCGTCGAATACCACCTGAAGGCCTCGCAGGATGAGGACGCGCTGCTGCGTCAGATCCTCCGGGAGTCGAACGAGGCACGCGAGCTCAATGACAAGGTCCGCAGTGGGAACGCAAGCCCTGACGCATCAATGCAACTCGGCGAGCTGGTCGCCCAAGAGGTGGACGCACGGCAGGAGGCGCTGGCGGCAGGTGTGCGCGAAGCACTGCGCCCCTTCGCCCGGCGGCTTGAGTCCTCCCACCCGACGGGCTCGGACTTCCTCAGTGTGTCGTTCCTGGTGGCTGGGGACCAAGAAGAGGCATTCCTCACGGCGGAGTTGAGCGTTGCCCACCAGTTGGGCGACGACTTCAACTTCCGGCTCAACGGCCCCCTTCCTCCCTACAGCTTCGTCTGAAGGAGTCCTCATGGGCCTGTTCACACAGCTGGCCACCCTCCCCCTGGCGCCCGTGCGCGGCGTCGTATGGGTCGTGGATCGCGTCCGGGAGGCAGCCGAGAACGAGTACTACGACTCCGAACCGGTACACCGCGAACTCGCGGAACTCGAGCAACGGCTCTTGGCAGGAGACATCGACCAGGAGACGTTCGACCGGTGCGAGGACGAACTGCTCGACCGGCTGGACGAGATCCGAGCCTACTGGCAGGGCTGACACCCCTGATCCGGTACGAGGAACAGAGGCCGCCACCGTGACTGAACCCCTGGCCAACAGGCTTGGCTCCTACCCGTCCCGAGCAGCGGCGCCCTACGGGCAAGGCTCTTCTGCCAATCTCGCCGACATCCTTGAACGGGTTCTCGACAAAGGCATCGTCATTGCAGGCGACATACAGATCAACCTTCTCGACATCGAGCTGTTGACCATCAAACTGCGCCTCCTGGTCGCCTCCGTCGACAAAGCGAAAGAAATGGGCATCGACTGGTGGGAGCACGACCCCGCGCTGTCCTCCCGGGCCAGGGACGAACGGTCCCTCGCCGACGAGAACCGTCGCCTGCGGGCCGAAATCGAGGAACTCCGCCAGGGCAGACCGCTCCCCTCGCACGAAGAGGCTCCGCAGGACAGAAGCAGCCGTCGCAGGGGAAGTGCTCGCGATGAGTGACCTCATGGCCTACGCGTATGCCGTGACGGGCAACACCGAGGGACTACAGGAGCGAGCCGCTGCGCTCCGCGGCGTCGCCGATGCGCCTGTCCGCCTCATCACCGGCACCGGTGACGATCAACTGATGCTCGCAGTCAGCCATGTTCCCGCACAGGACTTCCAGGAGGACGCTCTCAAGCAACACCTTGAGGACCTGGAATGGCTGGAGGCGGTGGCCCGCGCCCACCACGGCGTCATAGAGGCCTTGGCCGTGCGCACCACCGTCCTTCCGCTACGCCTGGCAACCGTGTACCTCGACGACAACAGGGCCCGGGACGCGCTGGAAGCCGGGCGGACCATGTTCGCGGAGCGTCTGACCCGACTCGCCGACCACGTCGAATGGGGGGTCAAGATCTATGTCGAGCCGACTGCGGGCCCCGCGGCCCCGGCCGCTCCCGCGGCAGACCTGCCCCCTGGGCGCGCCTATCTGCGTAACCGCCGACAGCAGCAGAGTGTTCGCGACAGCGTGTACCAGGCGGCGCAGAAGGCCGCCGAGCGTGTGGAGAACGCGGGCCGCAAGCATGCCGCCGACCGAGTCCGGCACCGCGTGCAGCAAGGCGTCCTGGCCCATGCAGCCGACACGGGCGAGAACGTCGTCAATGACGCGTACCTCGTGCCCCTGAAGCGTTGCGACGAGTTCCTGGCCGATGTGACGCATGCCGCTGACGGGCTGCAAGGGGTCCGAGTCGAGGCCACCGGCCCCTGGGCGCCGTACTCCTTCGCCATGCCGCTTGACGGATCTGGCGATGCCGCAGAGAGAGTGCCCCCGTGATCACGCCTGGCCCGCGGCCCGAAGCAGAGCGCCTGCCTCAGCGGCAGGTCGCTCTCATCGATCTGTTGGACCGACTTCTGAGCGGTGGGGTCGTGCTCACCGGTGACGTTGTGCTGTCCATCGCGGACATCGATCTTGTACGTATTTCACTGCGTGCCCTGATCGTTTCCATCAGCGAGCAGAACCCCTCGCCATGGACCGGGACCGACCCGCTGCGAGGGGGCGACCATGGCGGCTGAGGGAGAGAGCCGGCCGCGGCGCCGCGGCGAAGAGGTCGCGGAGGCTGCCGCGCGTGCCTTCCAACTGCTGCCCGCCTCACCGCGCGACCTTGGCCCGCCGGCCCGAACGCCCTCCCGCTCCCCCGCCCGACGCATCAGCTCCGACCGCGACACCGTGGAGCAGGACCTCATCAAGCTCGTCCTCACCCTGGTGGAACTGCTGCGCCAGCTCATGGAACGGCAAGCCCTGCACCGCGTCGACCAGGGAAACCTCACCGACGAGCAGGAGGAACGCCTGGGAGCGACACTCATGCTGCTCCACGACCGCATGAGCGACCTGTGCGCCCAGTACGGGCTGACCATGGAGGACCTCAATCTCGACCTCGGGCCGCTGGGCCCATTGCTGCCGCCCTCCGACTGACCCCCCGCACCGGAGAGGGGTGCCTGCCCAGCCGTACCGTCGCCGACAAGGGGTACTCGCCTCACCGTGCACGAGTCCGCACGGCAATACCGCTGTCCGTGCGGTGAATTCACGAAGGAGGCGCAGCGATGAGCACGGTGAAGGAATCTGTCGAGGTCGATGTTCCGATCCACACCGCGTACAACCAGTGGACGCAGTTCGCGGAGTTTCCGAACTTCATGGACGGCGTCGAGGAGGTGATACAGCTCGACGAAACCCATAACCACTGGACCACCAAGATCGCCGGCATACGGCGGGAGTTCGACACCGAGATCGTGGACCAGCTCCCGGACGAAAGGATCGCCTGGCGCACGATCAGCGGCGACACCCAGCAGATGGGCATGGTCCGCTTCCAGAGCCTGGACAACACGCACACCCGTGTGGAACTCGTCATGGACATCGAGCCGAGGGGGGCGGCTGAGAAGGCCGCGGCCGTGTCCGGAATGATCGATCGTCGCGTCAAGGGCGACATGCGGCGTTTCAAGGAGTACATCGAGGAGCGCGGCGGCGAATCCGGCTCGTGGCACGGCCGTGTCACGCCGGGATGACATCCCCCCAAGAACACGTTTGGGGTGCGCGGCAGTCATGAGCGCCCCGACGCACCCGCGCCGCTTCCGGTGCGAGAGCGAGTGCCCTCGCCCAGCGGCGAAGAAGATCGGCCATGTGAGACGTTCTGGATCACGGGTACTGCGTTACACATGGATTTCTGGTCGAAAGAACCGCCCTTGCCGCCGAGCCGGGGCAGAATTTCGAAGGCGATTACGGAGTACTTGAGAAGTACAGGGCCTCCTCCCGACGACAGGGCGATTGCAGACGCATCCCCTCTCGGCGACGACTGGCAGCTCGGTCTGTATCTCTGTTACGAGCTCCATTACCGGGGTTTCGCCGACGTAGACCCTGCCCGCGAATGGGACCCCGACCTGCTCAGGGCCCGGGCAGCCCTGGAGGACCCCTACCTCAAGGCGCTGCGCCGGCGGGCGACACGGCATGAGCGCGCCGCCGAGGCGCTGGACGAACTGCTCGTCGAGCCCGTCGACGGCACCGGTGTCACCCACTACCTCCACGACGACGGGGAACTGTGGCAGCTACGCGAATACGCCGCGCAGCGGTCGCTGTACCACCTCAAGGAGGCGGATCCGCACGCCTGGGTCCTGCCCCGCCTGTGGGGCCGGGCGAAGGCCGGCATGGCGGCCGTGGAGTTCGACGAGTTCGGCGGTGGCCGGGCGGATCGCGTGCACGCGCGGCTGTTCGCCGACCTCATGGCCGACCTCGGCCTGGACACCACCTACGGGTGCTATCTCGACGCCGCCGGCGCCGAGGCACTCGCCGTCGTGAATCTGATGTCCCTCTTCGGACTGCACCGCGCCCTGCGAGGCGCCCTGGTAGGTCACTTCGCCGCCGTCGAGATCACCTCGTCGCCCGGTTCGCGGCGGCTTGCGCAGGCGATGCGACGCACCGGCGCGGGACCGGCCGCCGAACACTTCTACGACGAACACGTCGAAGCCGACGCCGTACATGAGCAGGTCGTGCGCCGGGAAGTGGTCGCAGGCCTCCTCGAGGAAGAACCTCACCTGGACGGCGACGTCGCGTTCGGCGTGGACGCCACCAACTACGTCGAGGACCGTCTTGCCGAGCGACTCCTCGGCGCGTGGCGGGCAGGCAAGTCGTCGCTGCGCACTCCCGTCTGACCCGCCAGACCCAACCGTTCTGCGGCGCCCTTGAGAACCGGAGACGAAACCTCATGACTCCGCTTGCGCTTCCCGGCGTCTACGCCCCACAGGACGACACCGACCTGCTCGTGCAATCCCTGTGTCAGGAACCCCTCCCCCCGCAGGCTCATGTCCTCGACATCGGCACGGGAACAGGAGCTGTCGCTCTGGCCGCCGCACGGCTGGGCGCTCAGGTCACAGCCGTCGACATCTCTTGGCGGGCGGTTGTCAACGCCAAGGTCAACGCGGTGCTGGCGCGACTTCCGCTGCGCGTCATGCACGGCAACCTGCTGACTCCGGTATCGGGCCGATCTTTCGATCTCATTGTGACCAACCCGCCGTACGTTCCCTCACCCCACGCCGACTGCCCCCGCCGCGGCGCGGCCCGAGCCTGGGACGCCGGCCATGACGGCCGTCTCCTGCTGGACCGCATATGCCAGGACGCACCCGCACTGCTCCGGCCCGGCGGGGTGATGCTCCTCGTTCAGTCCGTCCTCAGCGGCGCGGAAGAGACGCTGAGACTCTTGCGGGCGGCAGGCCTGAGCACAGACATCGTGGAACACCGCCACATCGCCTTCGGGCCCGTCCTTCGCTGCCGAAGCGGCTGGCTGCAAAGCCGCGGCCTGCTGGAAGGCGATGACGAGGAGGAAGAGCTGGTGATCATCCGTGCTGAAAGACGCCGATGAACGACGCCGCCGCATCACAGCTCAGCGCGCAGGGCCGCTGCTCATTGAAGGCCCGGTCGAAGTCACCCTGGACGACGGCACCACCGTATCGTCCGACCGGTTTTGCGTGGCGCTGTGCACCTGCCGCCGCAGCCGCACCTTCCCGTGGTGCGACACCAGCCATCGCAGGTCCGCAAGGCCGGGCCGAACGGACCGTCCGGGGTCCGGCCCGGCACCGGATCCGGATCGCTGATCCGCGCGGAGGGTCGCCGTCACGCGTGGCCCTGCCTCGCACCGGCTCGGGTCGCAACGCGAGGAGCTTCGGCCGGTCCGATGGGGCGACCGATGAGGTCATCCGGCGGGAAGTACGCAGGTTTGACAGCCGAGCAAGTCTCCGGCCTGCCGGGCTGCACCTGCGCATGTGCGCGGAATGCTGGGCGGTGTTCCTCAGTGCCATGCGACCACTGCGGCCAGGAAGTTGGGGTATGCGGCTGACCGGCGCGCGTGGCCACCCGGCCCCTCAACCGGCATCCGAAGGCTCGGGCGGCGCTGCGGAAGACCACCGGCAGTGTGGGACTTCTGCAGCCGAAGACAGTGATGTCTGGAGTGATCCGTCGGGTTCCACGGTCGCGGGAAGAGAGCGTGGCTGTTGCCAGGCGTCCTTCAAGACCACCATGAACGGGTGGGCCGGGTCGATGTCGGCAGGCTCGACCACGTCGAACGGGCGCTCCTCCTGTTCAGACTCAATGTGCCTGCCTCAGCACCTGGGCCTTGTTCTCCAGGTTGGTAAGGTCGACGAGTTCGAGGCCCAGGCCCGGCTCCAAGGCAAAGACCACCGGGCGGGGTTCCTCCTTGGAGGTTGCCCTGGTCGTCCTTGTCGCGGAAGGGCCGCGAGCTGGCGATCGCCCGGGCGTCCGCGCCGGCATGCGCGCAGGCCAGGATGATCCGGCACCGCAGTGCCCAGGCTTGCGGTGTGGAACGTTGCCGCAGCCACCCCTCGAGTGCAGCCCGTTTTTCGGCCGACAGTGTCAACTCGGCCTTCGGCCGAGCAATGCTCCGGCACCACCACCGGCGGTTCCTCGCTCATCGATGAGATCGTCCGGGACGGTGCGGGGCGGATGCTGGCCGCCGCGCTGGAGGCCAAAGTCAATTCCTACATAGCCGAGTTGGCTGACCAGCGGGACTTCGTGCCCGCGCTCGAGCAGTTTCTCGGCTCCTCGGCCGGCCTGTCCCCGGCCACCGTGGCCCGCCTCACGCAGCAGTCGCAGGCCGACCACAAGGTGTTCGGCGAGCGCGACCTGTCCGCCACCGACTACGTCTATGTCTGGGCCGACGGCATCCACCTGCGCATCCGCCTGGCCATCCAGGACATCTACAACGCCGAAGACAAGGAGCACGCGGCCAAGGCCGTCGCCACACTCGCCAAGCAGTACGGCGCGACGTTCCCCAAGGCCGTCAAGAAGATCGTCGATGACGAGGACGAGCTGTTGGCGTTCTACGATTTCTGGGCCGAGCACTGGATCCACCTGCGGACCACGAACCCGATCGAGTCGACCTTCGCGACGGTCAGGCTGCGGACGAAGGTCACCAAGGGTGCCGGGTCCCGAGCCGCCGCCCTGGCAATGGTGTTCAAGCTCGTCGAGTCCGCCCAGGCCCGCTGGCGAGCCGTGAACGCACCCCACCTCGTCGCCCTCGTCCGCGCCGGGGCCCGCTTCGAACGCGGCCAGATCATCGAACGCCCCGAAGCCCCCGCAGCCTGAAACAGGTCAATGATCCACAGACTTCGGCCGCTTGGCGGGGACCTGCCCCGGCAGGGACTCACGCCGGATCCGGCAGGTCCATCAGCGCGAGCTTGGCCGGGTCGATCACGACCGTGATGTCGGTGATCCGGCCGCCGACGACGGTGAACGCGAGGACCGAGAGCGGGGTGCCGTCCTCGCGCCAGGAAATGATCCCCGGGAGACCGTTGACGAGCACCGCCCGCCCCTGTGCGGCTGCGCTGGCGGACAGTTGCGCGCCGGCTGCGACCTTGGTGGCGCCGAGGGTGACGACCACGCCGGACGGGGTGTCGACGGTCAGTTTCACCTCGGGGTCGAGTACCCGCAGCAACTCCTCGAAGTCGCCGCGGCGAGCCGCCGCCAGGAAGGCCTGGACCACCTCTCGCTGCTCCCGTCCGACGCCGGTCGGCCGCTCAATCGCCTGCACCTTCCTGCGGGCGCGGCTGGCGAGCATCTTGGTGGCGGCGGTGGACTTGCCGAGGATCTGGCCGATCTCGTCGAACGGCACCGCGAACAGGTCGTGCAGCACGAACGCCAGCCGCTCGCTCGGCCCGAGCGACTCCAGGACGACGAGCAGCGCGAGCCCGACCGAGTCGGCGAGCACTGCGTCGTCCTCGGGAACAGGACTGTCGTCGAGCGTCCCCACGAGCTCGGACAGGCGGTCGTCGTAGGACGCCTCCGGGCGGGCCTGGCGCGATCGCAGGACATCGAGGCTGATCCGGCCGACCACCGTGGTCAGCCAGCCGGCGAGGTTGTGGATGGTCGCCGCATCCTGGCGGGAGAGCCGCAACCAGGCCTCCTGGACCACGTCCTCGGCGTCGGCGTGCGATCCGAGCATGCGGTGGGCGACCGCGCGCAGCCGGTCACGCTGGGCCTCGAACGCCTCGGCCATCGGGTCCGCCGGGCTGGTGTCGGACATGTTGTTACCTTCCTCGGCTCTGCTCCGTCATGGGTGATGACGAGCCCGAAGGGGCTCAGGTAACCGATGAACCACCGATGAAGGAGCAACACCGATGGAAGCACGCGTGAACGGCCCGGCGAACCCCGACGTGATCACAGCGATCCAGCACCTCTACAAGGCGATTCACGCCGGGGGCGTCGACAAGCGCCTGCTGTCGCTGGTCCATCTGCGTACCAGCCAGATCAACGGCTGCAGCCCGTGCATTTTCGCCTCGATCGAGTCGGCGCAGAAGGCCGGTGAGACAGACGAGCGGCTGCACCACGTGGTCGCGTGGCGCGAGACGCCCTTCTACACCGGGGAGGAGCGGGCGGCCCTCGCCCTGACCGAGGCCGCCACCCGGCTCCAGGACGGCGCACCGGGCGTGACCGACGAGATCTGGGACGCCGCCGCCGACCACTTCAGCGAGGAGCAACTGAACGCGATCATCCTGGAGATCGCGATGACCAACTTCTTCAACCGGATCAACCGCACGATCCGAGAGCAGGCCGGCAAGACCTGGTGAGCCGGGCGGAGCGTCATCCCCCCGGAGGCCGCGCCTTCCTCACGTCAAGGGATGACGCCCCCACAGACCGATATTCCTCGTCTTCGGCCGCCCCGTCCGTGCCACAGGGCCAGCCTGTACATCTGAACAGAATGCCTGACTCAGAAGACTGGAACCCGTCTGTGAACCTTCGGAGTCGAGGTTCACAGACGGGTTCTCAACCCGCGTTCAATTGACTCTCCTTGTCCGCTTGTCCGCTGAAACCACGGTGAGGCCGCCGTGAAAGCGGGCGGGCGCAGGCTCTGTGCCAGAAGGAAGGCGACGCGATCCCACCCGGGGGCCGCGACAGATTCGAGGAGCACACAGCCATGTCCATCACCCTTACCGACCAGGACAAGCTCACCCTGCGGACCGCCGCCTACGGAGCCGTCTCGCTGATGGCCGCCGCTGGTGCCGCCGGCTCGCCCCACCGGGCCGCCACCGACGGCTCCATCGCCCTGACCTCCGCGACCGGCCTGGTCGGGCACGTACTCGCCGAGAAGACGAAGATCAAGAACCTGGACGGCAAGTCCACAGCCGAACTCGCCGACCACGTGCTGCCGGCCCTGACGGCAACCATGAGCCTGCTCAAGAAGCAGGATCCGGCAGAGGCCGACAATTTTCGCAGCACCGTCGTCGTCGCCATCGAGGCAGCCGCCCGGCCCCACAAGGGCGAGCCCAGCCCTGCCATGGCCGAGATGGCCCGCAAGATCACCGGAGCCCTCGACGCCGCTTGACGGGACGGGGGGCCGGGACGATCCGGCCGGATTCTCACGCTTAGCGGTTGCGCCGCTGGTCAGAACCCGTCTCTGAACCTTCAAAATCGAGGTTCAGAGACGGGTGCACTTGGGTTCAGACAGCAAGGTCTTGACCATAGGTGGCCTGGCGCACCCTGCACCTCGCCTACGCCATCTGCGGCTCACAGGGCTGGCCCGGCATGCTGTTGTCCCTCCGGGGTTTCCCCCTCGGGTCAGCCGGTCGCCTCCACTCCGTCGCCACCAGGACCTGTCCGGTCGATCACGGTGGAGGAAAGCAGCGGTGTGTGGTCGGTGCCGGTGAGCGGGGTGGGGTGCGTGCAGCTGCAAGGCGCCGGAAAGCGCCACTGCCGGTGACCTGCAGGCCAGTTGTTCGTATTTCCCGGCTCCGCCAGGCAGCCGTACGGGCACTCCGCGCCCGACGAGTACAGATGCGGCGACGCTCCGCATCACAGCCACAGGAGCCGATTCCTCCCCCGCGTGAACGCCGGGGCATCCTCGCCGGAATCAGGTGAAGTTTTCGATGGTGGCGGGCCGGTGGGCGGGTCCCACGGGCTGGCTGCGCGTACGACCGTGTGCCAGGGGCCCGCTGTGCGCCAGGGGCCCGCTTGGGGATGAGGGCAGTTAGCCCATTCGCTTTCCTCTGGCGATTTCTCCCCCTGTGTCGGCCTCTGCTGCGGCGACCTGCGTAAATGTTCATGCGAGAGCAGTCGTTACGCCTGCCCGAGTGACCCATGTGTCGATGCGTCATGTTGCGGAGCTGACGAAGTGTCGGTTGCCTCGTCGGTGGAGCACAAAAGGGGCACCGCGCAGACAGGCCGGTCACTGCTCCATTGGAGGATTCCCTTGCGAAACAGACACGTTGGCGTTGGTATCGGCCTGGTTATCGGTGTGCTGAGTCTGCAGAGTCCGGCCGCCGCCGGTGACTCAGATATCCACATCCGCCCGGGGAATGCTTCCCCCGGCTCTACGGTCACCGTCAGCACCACGGCCTGCGGCCCGGACGTGACCTACGGCAAGGGCGAGTCGGAGGCGGGAGGGCGGTTCCACCTGTTCGAAGGCGACCACAAGGGCGAGCTCACCGGCCAGTTCCAGATCCCGAAAGGGGAAAGGCCCGACACCGACACCGTCACCGTCAAGTGCCCGCCACGGACCAGGGTCACGGATACGTACCGGATCACCGGCCGCCAGCCGAACGGCGCCGTCGAAGCCGGCTTCGGGGACGCCAAGGACACCGATACGCAAGTTGCCGTGGGCGGTGTGCTGCTCGCCGCGGCCGCCGCCGGGTGTCTGGTGAGGATGCGCCGCCGCTCGCACGGCAACCGGATCTGACCGCCCGACTCCCGCGGCCCCCGGCACCGCGTTCGCCCCGGGGGCCGCGGGAGTGAACCCCACCCGGCTGCAGGCAAGAGGCTCAACCGCGATGGAACCCGGACACAAGACCAGCGCGCCCCGGCACCCGTTCGTCCCCTCGGTCAGGCATCTGGCCTGGGCACTGGTGGCAGGTACCGTGCTGATGATCGGCGCGATGCACGACAGACAGCCACCGCAGCCTTCGGCCGGCCAGGCCTTCTCCACCTCCTCGGCAGGCCCCACGCCCGGCCGCACTGCCTCAGCAACACTCCCCGCCGTCCGGCCGCTGCCCCCCGCAAAGCCCGTCCGGCTTCGTATCCCCGCCATCGACGTGAACGCCCCCATGACAAAGCTGGACCTCGACAAGGCGGGGGCGCTGCGGCCCCCGCCCGCCGACAACCCCAACCTTGCCGGCTGGTACGGCGAGGGCACGGCACCAGGCTCGGCAGGCACAGCCCTCACCGCGGGGCATGTGGACATGCGCTCTGGCAGCCCCGGCGTTTTCTACGAGCTCGGCGCCCTGACCAAGGGCGACACGATCGAGATCAGCCGGGCAGACGGGCGCACGGCCGTATTCACCGTCGACGCCGTGGAGGTCTACGACAAGGAAAGATTCCCCAACGAGAAGGTCTACGGCAGCTCCGACCTGCCCGAGCTACGGGTGATCACCTGCGGCGGCTACGTGAAGAACAGCGGATACCAGGGCAACGTCGTGGTCTACGCGACGCTGACCGCAGTAAAACAGCCGAACGGCCACTACCTGGCAGGGTAAACGGCCCAGGTCCTGTCTCTGGCCGACAGCACTCCTGCCCCGCCCTTCCCCTCCGCGTTGTGCGAGCCCGCGTCGCGGTGGCGCCTGGCTCCCGGCCCCTCCAACGGGGACATCAGAGTGGTGTCGTGGGTCACCTTCTCGGCCGTGAACGGCCGAGCTTGTACGGCTCGGCGTTGTTCACACCTTGTCGCGCTCCCGACTGTCCCCTACGACGGGACGGGCATGGTGACGAATACCCACGCCGAGCGTGCACGGTCGCGCACGTTGACCCCGGCGACGACATCGGCCGGCCCGGCGAGGCCGCACCGACGACAACAGAAAACGCCAACAGAAACGGTCCCGGGTGGGCCGGTTGGCCCGCCCGGTGTGCCCGCAGCGCGTCTCGCCTTCGACGGTGCCCGGTGGGAAGAGGGAGGAGGACCGGCTGCTGAATCAGCATGCCGCCAGGGGCGGCGTCACGAACCCGCACAGCGAAGTTGTTCATTTTTGAGGGCATATGTCCTATTGGACCGGGTTGTGGATGTCACCGAAGGGAAGGGCTGCGATGGAGCGGACGACGTGCTGCGTGGTGGGCGGCGGCCCTGCGGGAATGGTCCTCGGCCTGCTGCTGGCCCGGGCCGGCGTGGCCGTCACGGTCCTGGAGAAGCACGGCGACTTTCTGCGCGACTTCCGCGGCGACACCGTGCATCCCTCGACCCTGGCGCTGCTGGACGATCTCGGTCTGGCCGAGCGCTTCGCCCGTCTGCCGCAGCGCCGGGTGACCACGGTCCGGCTGCCGCTCGGCGCGGACCGTTCGCTGATCACCGTCTCGGACATCAGCGCGCTGCCGGGCCCGTACAACTACGTGGCGATGGTGCCGCAATGGGACCTGCTCGACCTCCTCGCCGACGAGGCCCGCAAAGAGCCGTCCTTCCGGTTGCGGATGAGCACCGAGGCCACGTCCTTCCTGGTGGAGCACGGACGGGTCACCGGGGTGCGGTACCGCACGTCCGACGGCCGCAGTGGCGAACTGCGGGCCACCCTCACGGTGGCCTGCGACGGTCGGGGCTCGCTGGCGCGGTCGCGGCCCGAACTGCGGCTGCGGCAGTTCAGCTGCCCCATGGACGCCTGGTGGTTCCGGCTGCCACGGCGGGAAGGCGACCCGCACGGGCTGGTGGGAGGAGCCGGCGACCGGCTCCTCACCGCGATGATCGACCGCGGGGAGTACTGGCAGTGCGCCGCGCTGATTCCCAAGGGGACCGACGCCGAGCGCCGCGCCGCCGGTCTCGAGCGGTTCATGGCCGACTTCTCGGCCGCCGTGCCCTGGCTCGCGGGCCGGGCGCATGCGCTGCGGTCATGGGACGAGGTGAGGATGCTCGACGTACGGCTCGACCGCCTCAGGCGCTGGCACCGGCCGGGACTGCTGTGCATCGGCGACGCGGCGCACGCGATGTCACCGGTCTTCGGCATCGGCATCAACCTCGCCGTCGAAGACGCAGTGGCTGCCGCGCGGCATCTCGTCGGACCGCTGCGCAGGGGTGTGGTCGGCCTGCGGGACGTACGCGGCGTCCAGCGGCGCCGGTGGCCGACCACGGCGGCGACGCAGGCACTGCAGCGGTTCGCCCACGCGCGGGTCATCGCGCCCGTGCTCGCGGGACGTCCGCCCTTCGGCAACGCCCGGCGGGCACAGCGGATGAGCGACCTGCTGACCACCTCACCGTGGCTCAGGCGCGTGCCGGCGTACTTCATCGGCTACGGCGCTGGGCGTGAGCGTCCGCCCGCCGAGTCGGTGCGATGAGCTGCGGCGCACGGCCGGCCCTGCCCGGTGGCCGGATCTTCCTTCGGTCAGAAGGCAGAAGGCAGAAAGCAGAAGGCAGCCAGTGAATACGCGGCAGACTCCGGAAGACTCGACCGGCCACCTCCAGCAGGGGGCGAGCGGCGGGTGAGGCGGCAGCTCTCGTGCGCGGGCTCGTGCGCCCGCAGAGTCGGAGCAGGAGGCCGTCCTACCCGCGGGCAGCTGCCCAGGCGAGGGCGTAGCCGAAGCTGTTGAGGGCGCAGTGCAGGGCCATGGACGGGATCAGGCTGCCGGAACGGCGGCGAAGTTCGCAGAAGAGCACGCCGGCGAGGCCGGTGGTGACGACGGCGGCCGCGACGGACAAGGTGACGCCGGCTGTCCCGGTACCGAAGACGGCTTCAGCTGCAGCGTTGGCCCGGGTGAGTCCACGGGACGGCAGCACGTGCCAGAAGCCGAACAGGGCGGACGAGAGTGCCGTGGCCCATACGGGGCCGCGAAGCCGCGCGATCGCGGCCCACAGGACGCCGCGGAACCCCACCTCCTCGAGCAGCACCGTGCCGAACGGCACGCGCACCAGGACCCGGTACACAAGCTCTCCGGCCGACGGTCCCGCAGCGCGTTCGTCCTCGAAGGCCTCCCGGGTGAGCGGCAGGGCCCACCCGACGAGGTAGACGACGAGGACGGCCCCGGCCAGGACGAGCCCCCAGCGCAGCCCACGGCGTGCCGCTGCCCGGCCGAGCCCCAGCTCGTCCCAGCTCAGGCCGGACCGGCGGGCGATGGTCACGAGCAGCGCGGTCGCAGTGACGCAGACCGTGACGTACGAGTCGGCGGCCAGCACAGTGGTGAGCGTGCTCGCGGCCGCGAGCACGCTGACGGCGAGGATCAGCAACCGCATGGTGTCTCCAGCATCCCTGACACGGAGGACGGTGAAGCAGCGAAGCGGCTCGACACCGTCCTCGTCACGCTCGTCACCGGCTTGGCCGGTTGGGGACGGTTCGGCCCCATGTCACCTGATGCAGCAGTCGACAACACCGTCCGGGCGCCCCCGGCATGGCCGCCCCGCCCATTACCGGACCAGTCAGACTGTTTTGGCCGGCGTCACCACGCCGTCCGCTTCGGGCGCGCACGCCGACAGCGCCGCCGTCAGATGGGGCGGGGCGGCCAGCCGCGGCAGGGCGAATATCCAGAACTGCGCCAGGCGCTCGCACGACAGCCAGTCCCGGTCCCAGCTGCCGAGCGCCTCCATGCCGACGGTGGCGGCCACGATGACCGTTGCCGCACCGTCGGGCGAGATGTCGTCCGACAGCTCCCCCGCACCCTGGGCCCGCACGACGAGATCGCGGACCCACACGCTCCACCACCGCAGCAGCCCCGCCCCGCTCTTGCGGGACGGATCACCGCTCAGCGTGAACCCCGCCCGGACCACGGGGTCGGAGGCGGCAGCGTGCAGCAGACGGTCCGTGGTGCGCACGAGCGACTGCAGCGAGGTGCCGGCCGCGGACAGGCAGCGCTCGGCCAGCTTTTCCACACAGTCCGCAGCCGCGCACTCCACCTCCCGGGCCAGGGCGTCCTTGCTGGCGAAGTGGAAGTACAGGGCCCCGGCACTCACGCCGGCCCGTTCGCTGATCGCAGGCAAGGAGGCCATGGCGTACCCCTCGTCGGCGAAAACCTCGGCTGCCGCATGGATGAGGGACGCGCGTGTGCGCGCCGCCCGTACCTGCTTGACCATCACGCCTCTCCTCCCAGGCCCACGCCGAGCCGCCCCCGCGACGAGCACGCCCTTCGCGGACAGCACCCCACTCGCCGATCGAGCACCCAACCCCTCCCACTAAACAGCATATGAGGTTTGTTTTGACCCCGGGAGGCCGTGGACCGATGGTGTCATCGAGTGCCGTTCAAGGCGGTCTCCGCTTCACCCCAGCGTCCCTCACGCATCCGGGGACCGTCCGCCGTAGGTGAGTTGACGTGCGCACACCGCCGGATTCGATACGTTCGACGCCCCCTCGAGCCGGCACAGGCAAGAGTTACAAACCGTCTGGAAGGTTTGCCTCCCGTCCGCGTCCGCGGCAGCGCCCGGCGCCGGGCCGGCACCCCGCCCCGGCAAGGCCCCTCTTCCCGGCGCCCGTTGCACCTCGAGGCGCCGTTCGGCCGGCGCGAGAGCCAGTCACCCCGCAGCGGCGGCCTGGGCTTCCTCCAGCGCGGCCGCCTCCCGGGCCAGTCGCGCGCTCTCGACGCCGACCTCTTGCGCGCGTTCGGCACTGATGACCAGGCTCCTCAGCACGGCGGGAACCGCCACGGCGGGCAGGAGGTGCGCGAAGAGCGCGGCGATCCGCTCCTCCAGATCGCTGCGCTGGGCCAGGGCGTGGGAGTAGAACTGCACACCGGTCCAGGCGGCCGAAAAGGTCCACGCGCTCTCGACGGGATCGATATGCGGAAGCAGCTCGCCCCGCTCCTTGGCCTCGGCCAGGATCTTCTCCGTGGCACCGATCCACTCGGCGATCACCTGGCCCCCCAGGTGCGCACTCATCTCCCCGTACAGGGAGAGCCTCGCGGCCGCGCTGACCACCGGGTCGCGGCGCATGCGGTACGCGGTGAGCAGCCCCAGATCCACGAGCTCCTGCAGCTTGCACACCCTCGGGGCCAGGTAGAGGACGGAGAACTGCTCGGTGAGCAGGCCCTCGGCCAGCGACTGCTTGGACGGGAAGTGGAAGTAGAGTGCCCCCTTGGTGACACCTGCCCGCGCCAGGATCTCCCCGATCGTGGCAGCCTCGTACCCGCGCTCGTCGAAGACCGCAGCCGCGGCCTCCAAGATGGTGCGCCGGGTCCGGATCGCACGCTCCTGCTGTGCCACGAGCCCTCCTGCTGTCGTTCCTGGACGAAAAACGCCCGGTGTGCACCGCATTCCGCCGCCCCCTCCAGAAACCAAACCAGGTAGTCCGTATTTTCACAACCTGGCCGGCGGCTCGAGCCGCCTCCCCCGGCCGAATCGGCATCGTCCGCGACAGCGGCCAAAGGCCCCGAACGGCCCGGCATCTCCTCATCACCGGGGCAAGCGGCTTCCTCGCACAGCACGCGGTACGCACGGCACGCAGCAAACCGGACGCGAGGATTCGGCTGGTTCACCACCATGGCGCTCCCGCCGCGCCCCCCTCCAGGCGGGGGGACCTCGCCCACGCGGACCTCCTGAACGCCTTCTCGATCCGCGGACCGTGCCGGGGCATCGACGCGGTGGCGCAGCGCGCCTGGCGTATCGGCGGCGACGAGAAGACCCTGCCTACCGTCAACAGCCATGGCTCCCGGGCACAGCCGGGCCCCCGGAGGCATTCTTCGCAACCGCGCACACACGAACGGAATGCCTCCCGCCGCTTTGCGGCCGGGCTCCCTCCGCCTTCCGGGAGAACTGATCCTTCAGGGTTCAGCCTCGCTTGACTATCGGACGACCGCTCCGGTGAACACGCCCTGCGAGCCCTTGAAAAGAAAACCGGTAGGTTCGTATCTTATGGAGGCGCCGACCGTCCTTACCTCCCCGGCAACGAGCGGAGACCTTCATGACCCTCCTGACGTTCCAGCAGGAAGAGCCCTCCATACCGGACCCGGGCGGGGACATCGCCCGGGCCGCCACCAGCCTCCTGCCCGAGCTGACCACCACGGTGCCGCGCGAGTACGTCCACCGCTCGTCCCACGCCGAGGTGTTCCTCACCGGGTGCGAGAAGGACACCGGCACCCGTTACCGGCTGGAAGGCCAATGGCCGCGCGCGCACACGTTCTTCACGAGCCACGACGGCGCGAGCCACGACCCCCTGCAGGCCGCCGAGACCATTCGCCAGGTGGGGCTCTTCCTGGCTCACGCGGAGCTCGGCGTGCCGCTCGGTCACCAGTTCCTGATGTGGGACATGCACCTGACGACGCATCCGGAGCACATGACCATCGGTCCCGGGCCCAGCGACCTCACGCTCACAGCCACCGTCACCGACATGACGCGACGGGGCACGCGCCTGGCGGAGTTCACGCTGGAGATCGGCATCGTTCGTGCGGGGAGCCTGTGTGCCGTCGGCGGGGGACGGTTCACCTGCCTGTCACCTGCGACGTACCGCCGCCTGCGCAAAGAGGCGGACGGAGCCCAGCGGCACAGGCGCGTGCGGCGTCCGTCCGGGATGCTGCCGCCCGTCGTGGGCAAGACCCTGCCCTTCGACGTGGTGCTCTCCCCCACCGACCGGCCCACACGCTGGCTGCTCGACCCGGACCCGCGCCACCCCGTCCTGTTCGACCACAGCGGGGACCACTTCCCCGGAACGGTCCTGCTCGAAGCGGCCCGGCAGGCCGCCTGCGGCCTGCTCCACCCGTCGTCGTTGACGGTGTCCTCGCTCTGCGTCGACTTCCAGCGCTCCGCGGAGTTCGACGCCCCCTGCTGGATCGAGGCGTCCCTGCCCCCCGTCCAGGCCGCCGGCTCGGCGAGCGTGCTGGTCACGGGGCGCCAGGGCGAGCACGTCGTCTTCACCTCACTGCTCTCCGGGACGGTGCGCCTGCCCGAGACCGGGGAAACCGCCGTACCCAGCACGCGCTGAGTCGCGCGGACGGCGTCTCCCCCCGGAACGCACCGGCCCCCTACGAGCCCTGTGTCCCGCTGCCCGTCAGCCGGGAGAATCCCGCGCTCGGCCTGGTGCCGCTCCGACGCCGTCCCTGGCCCGCTTTTATTGACGCCCCTACAATTCGGTGCTCCCCGGCGTGAAGTCGATGCCGGTGTCACAGAACGGTCTGTCCAGCGAGTTGCTGGAGGAGCCGGCCTCGCTGGTCTTGCGGTTGTTGCTAGTGGGGTTTGTGCCAGTGCTGGGCGCCCCGGCGGCTGGTGCAGGCCAGGTCCACGGCGATGACCGCGATGCCCGTGTGGTCGGCCATGGAGGTGAGCCGGGCGCGGAGGCGGCCGGTGGGCATGCCGGAGATGAGGTGGCGGAACCGCTTTTTGCGGCCGTGTTCGGTCCCGGCCTACGTCCAGGTGGATGCGGTAGGCGATCGCCCGGTTGGCCTCGACGCGGTCAGCCCACTCGGTACCCCGGTGCCCGAACGCGACGCGGCAGGCGAGGACGTACCGGCCGTGCGGGGCATTCGCCAGGGGTGCGGGGAGCTTGAAGATCCACCCGGCCCTGTGCCGGACCGGACCGCCCTCTGGCCCTGGTGGTGTCTGCCGGACAGGCCGGGGCCGCACGAACCGCGGCCAGTGGCACCGGCCGGCCTGAGGGCTGATGCGATGGGCGGATGAGCTGGCAATGGCGCCGTCCGCATGACTTACGGCCCCAGCTGCAACCAGCCTGTGCACGGACCGACTCCTGACATGCACAACCGGTACC
Organism: Streptomyces sp. SD15; assembly: GCF_054462255.1. Lineage (NCBI taxonomy): Bacteria > Bacillati > Actinomycetota > Actinomycetes > Kitasatosporales > Streptomycetaceae > Streptomyces > Streptomyces sp. SD15. Next base: position 24,529 of record NZ_JBTLMO010000062.1, read on the forward strand.
CCTCACGTAAGGAAATCCTTGTGAGTGCCACAGCCTTCGAGTCCGGTACGCCACAGACCTTTGTCGACCCCTACGCCTGCGACACGCCCGGCTCCTCTTGGTGGGATCCGACCCCGCAGCCCACCCGGGACGACTACCTGCTGCCGCCGCCGAATCCCACCCGGCGCATGGACATCGTGATCGGCCCGCGCGACCGAAGGCGGCTCGACCTTCATGCCGCCCTGACCACGGCCGGCGTCCCGCCCCAGGTCGAAGACCGGGAAGCCATCGACCAACTCAGCGCCCTGCCCGACAGCATCAATGCCGCCATCCAGCGCTGGATCCGCCACCTCACCTAGGACATGGCCTCAAAGAGCCGCAGCCCAGGCCGCAGCGACGCGGGGACGGGCGCCTTGCGGAAGACTCCTGCTCAGTCCAGAGGAACGGTGTCCCGGCCATCGGGGTGCAACAGGTGAGGGGAAGGCGAACGCAAGTGCTCGATGATGCCCCGTCACACCAAGACCGCGCGACGGCAGGCGGGCGGCGGTCACAGGACTCGGTGCTGATCCCACAATCGCCGCTCGCCCGGGCCGCCTTCCGCGTTCCCCTCCCCCGTCCCCGTCGCTCAGCTGAACGGGTCGAGCGTGATGTACGCCGTCTGCGGGTTGCTGTCGTTGACCAGCGACTCGTGGTTGCCGACGTCGTCGAAGGCGAAGGCGTACGCCTTGCCGTCGGCCATCTGGGCGTGGATCTTCCGGGCGTAGTGGTTGGTCACCGCGTCCTGGTAGAAGCCCGCGGAACTCGTGTCGGGCTGGCTGGAGTTGGTCAGGAGTGTGGAACGGTTGTAGCCCGCGCACAGGGTGCGGGAGATCGGGCCGCGTACCAGGTCGTTCGGCGCGTCCAGGAGCTTGTGGCAGCCGAAGATGCTGTCGGCGTCGGGCTTCTGGAAGGTGGTGACGACGGCGCCGGAGCTGTTGGTGAAGTTCATGACGTTGCCGGAGACCCTGCCGTAGTACTTGGTCGCCGGCTGGTCCGCGAACGGTGTCACCGTCAGCGTGGAGGTGGCGTACTTGGTCCACACCCGGTTGATGTAGTCGTCCATGACGGTGCTCGGCAGGGCGCCGGACTCGATGCCGTGGCCGGGCGCGAGGGCACGCAGGACGGTGCCGTCGGACCGGGTCCGGATGAGGCCGGCCCAGCCGCCGGGCTGGCCCCTGAGGGCGTTGAAGAAGCCGGCGTAGCCGCCGGTCTTCAGGTGGCCGGTGTTCTTGACGGTGCCGGAGGTGTTCTTGACACCGACCGCGTACGGGGCCGAGAACATGTCCACCTGGGTGCTGTTGATCCACAGTCCGGCGTCGTTGAGGGTGTACTCGGTCCAGTTGAAGAGGATGTTCGCGTTCGGGTCGGTCGGGTTTTGCACCGCGGGCTGCACGAGACCGCCGGTGGTCAGCTTGAAGACGAGCTTTTGACCGTAGGAGAAGTAGACCCGGCCGGAGAACTTCGGCATCCGGAGCGTCATGGTCTGACCGCCCGCCGGTCCGGCGATCGACGCGTCGGGCGCGTCGGTCGGCGGGTTGCCGCCGGCGGGCCAGGCGTGGAACGTGCCGCTCGCGTCGGCCCAGCCCTGCTGGCCGGTCGAGAGCAGGGTCCCGATGTTGTAGACGTAGACCTGGTCGCTGCGCCCGGAGTCGTTCTTGAACTCGAGCGGGATGGTCGTGGGCACCGCGGCTTCGGCATGGGATGCGGGGCCCACGGCCGTGAGTCCCGCGGCGACGGCCGCCGCGGCGACCACAGCCACCAGCACCTTCCGTAAGGCAAGCACGCTCGTCCTCCTGCCAGGTGGGCTTCTCCCACCGGAGTTGAATTGCGCCGGACGGACGGTCGGGGGCCGCGCCCCGCCAAAGGGGAGGTCACGGGGAGCGGACCCTTCCGATCGTGTGAGAGCGCTCTCAGCGTGCCCCTATGAACGGAACACGTCAAGGTCTAGACCAACGTGGGCCGCCGTCGGCCGCTCTTCGCGACAGCCGCACGGCGGACGCGACCGTCGATGCGCTCACGTGCCGCCTTGATGTTCTCCGGACAACCCCCTGGGGCTGCGGCGGCTGGTCGACGGGCACCTCACCCAGGACTGACGCACCCCGTTTCGCCGGTTGCCCTGCAAGCAACCGCCCGCGATTCCCGCCACACCGGAGGCGGCACTCGTGGTCCGGTGTGGCGGGCGGGGTCCCATCCCGACCACCGCCCCCTGCGGTCGTCACCGCCCCTGAGAGGCTGCTCGCTCCCGAGTGCGAGCATCCCGTCGGGGGCGTGCCCCGCGTGCCCAGCGGCGCCACCGGCGAAAGCCGGCGGGCAGAAGTCGGCTGTGCGGAACGCTCGTGGCCTGGCCGGCCGGGATACCGCCATCGCCTGCGCCGCGACCGGTGGCGACAGGGTGCCGAGACGGTGTCGGAGTTGCTCGGGCGTGCTGGTCGCCCAGCCCGGCTCGCCCAGTCGGCAGGAGCGAGCGTCGGCGAAGGTGACGAGCTGGAACATCGCAGGGCAGGCCGTGGCGGCGTCGCGCAGCCTGCGCACCGGGGCAGTACCGCTTCGGCCCGGCGGCGAACGACTCCGCCACGTCGGCCAGGGACATCCCCTCGCCGGTGGTCTGCGTGGCCACCGCCACCGGGCGTGTGCCGGTCGCGATGAACAACCGCAGCGGAGGGGGTGGCTCCGTGTCCCGTGGCGGCCGGTACGCGGAACAGGTGGTCATCCACCGAGCGCTGAAGCGGCACGGCCGGCCCGGCCTCCACCGCGTCCTCGAAAGAATCCGATGGAGTTATGGCACTGCACGCCTGCCGCCCGGACCACCAGGCCGGGCGCAGTTCGGGTGGTGACGGGAACCCACGCAACATACGTTGAATGGAAAGCGGGCGGGGCCGCGCGGTGTGCGCTGCGCGTCCGCCGGTCTTCGTCCCTGCAACCCATCGCAGGGAAGGTGCTCCCATGAAGGTCCAAGGGGCTGTCGCTTTTGTCACCGGAGCAAACCGCGGGCTCGGTGAGCAATTCGTACGGGCGCTCTTCGATGCTGGAGCAGCCAAGGTCTACGCGGGATCCCGCGACCCCAAAAGGGTCACCGTGCCCGGGGCGATCCCGGTCGCAGTCGACATCACCGACCACGAATCCGTGCACGCGGCAGCCGACCGAGCCCAGGACGTGACACTCCTCATCAACAACGCCGGTTTGTCGACCCGGGCCGACGTGCTCACGGCGGACTTGGATTCATTCCGGTTGGAGTTCGAGACGCACGTTCTCGGCACCCTCGCCATGAGCAGGGCCTTCGCCCCCGTTCTGGGGCGCAACGGCGGCGGCGCAGTGGTCAATGTTCTGTCCGTGCTGTCCTGGATATCGATCACGGCCAGCGCCGGATATGCCGCGGCCAAGGCTGCTGAATGGTCGGTGACCAACGCCTTGAGGGTGGCCCTCGCAGAACAGGGCACGCACGTCACAGCCCTGCACGTCAGTTACCTCTCGACGGAGCTGGCCGCGAAGGTGACCGCTGCGAAGTCCGATCCCGCCACGGTGGCCCGCGCGACCCTCGACGGTGTCGAGGCCGGACTGCACGAGGTCCTCGCCGACGACTTCAGCAAGCAGGTCCAGGCAGCCCTGGCCGTCGGCCCAGAGGCGCTGTATCCGCAACTGGCCGGCCGGCCGGCGCTGATCTGAACTTCGCCGTCTTGCGGCTCCTGGTCCATCACCCCGGCCGGCACGCGCGGAACCGAACTCCTCTCTGCCTCCCGGATCTCCAGCGGTGGGCCCGTAACCGGCCCCGCGCCACCACCGCCCCCTCCTGACCGGGCCCGCAACAGCAGCACGCGAAGCGCCGCGCCGCAGCACGGTTGATCGAGTGGCACGGAGGCGCCGCCGATCACCTCGCGGTCCTTGACTGAGCGCCTCGACGTCGGCCAAGCCCCCACGACAGCACCGCCCGCCCACCCCCAGCGACGACACGCCTCGAGGAGCTCAGCCATTCGGCCGCGGTTGGCTGGCGCGCCTCGCCGGACCACGGTGATGTTGATGCGGATGCGTGCCGGCGTCCAGCGCATGGGTGGCATCAGGGTCTTCAACTGTTGGCGGTTTCGCTCAAGGCGCCTTATGGATGCTGTATCGCGGGACCGATAGCTACAAGGACGGCACGTTGCATAGGTGAGTTCCTCTCGATCGGTTTCATCGGGTTGCGTGTCTTTGTGTGATGGTCGGTCGTCAGCTCGATCGGATCCCGGGATACGCCGGACGGGCAACGAGTCGGCTCGTGATGGGGTGGTGGGCGTGGCGCGGGCGATGGCGGCGGCGACGTGTACCGCCTTCGGTGCGGTCCTGGAAGCGAGCGGGGAACGGGCCGGCCGGCCGGTGCTGTACGAGCGGATATCCCATCTCGCCGCATGGTGCGAACAGTTGACGCGCTCGCCGGTGGCCGCAGGCTGGGATGAGGCGTCGCTGGACATGCTGGCCGCCGGGGTCGACGAGAACGGCGGGAAGCTGCCCTCGAAGGGCTGGATGGCACTGCGCAGACTGGGCTGGACCCGGCCCGCCGGCACCGAAGCCGCCCCTGGCGACGGACTGCCGGAGGGCGTGTACGTCTCGGACCGGGTGCGTCGGGCGGCGCGGGAGTACGCGGCCCGCACTCTGCGCCTGGCCCTGCACCGGCGCGCCATCGTGACGGCGGTACTGGACAGTTGGCCCGCCGATCCCTCCCGTCGCAGTGCGGCAAAGTGGGCGGCGTTGCGGGCCGCACTGCCGCCCGGGGTGAGTACGGCGGAGATCCGCAACCGCACCCGACAGGTAGGCGCCTTCGCCGCCGAGCAGGGGCGGCTGCCGTCGGGACTGTGCGAGTCGAAAGGCCCGCCGGAGATCGCGCCGTTGGTGTTGCCGGCGGCGATGGACGGCCAACAGGTCACCCTGGACCGCCTTGACGCGACCACGGCGCGGCTGCGGGTAAAACTCCCCCTGTGCCCGGCCCCCGGCTCGGGCCGTGAGTGGGCCTGGCATGTGCTCGATATCCGGCTGCCCGCTCCGGTCGGGCCGGATGCGGTGCTGCACACTCCGGCCCTGCGCCTCACCCGCAGCGGGCGCATCGCGGTGGACCTGCCGCACTCCCTCCCCGCCCCCGCCCGTAAGGCGACCGGGCATACGGTCGCGGTCGGCCTCGACTGGGGGGTGAACACCCTGCTCACCGGCATGATGGGCCGCTTGACCGGCAAGGGCGAACGGGCCCGGGTGGTCACCGACGGCCGCCCATTGATCTTTGACGCCACCGCGATCAGTGCGACACTGCACCGGCTGCGCGGCCACCGGGAACAGCTTGCCGCCAAACGCGACCACTACCGACAACGCGCCGACCACCTCGGCTCCCCGCACCTGGTCTGGTCCCGGCTCCTGGACGGGGCCGCGGTGCTGGACCTGGAGCATGCGCGGGTGAGTGAGCGGATCCGCCGCCTCCGTGACCATGCCGCCGCCCGCCGGGGCGTCTCCCGCGGCCTGCTCGCCCAGGCCCACACCGCCACCGACCGGACCACCGGCGTGCGTAGCATCCGCGCCACCGTCGAAGCGACCGTGGCCCTGGTGCGCCGCCCGAAGAAGATCACCCGCCGCCTGCGTCGCACCCGTCAACGCGAGATGACACCGCCGCGCCCGCGCGGGCCCACAATCACGCCTGGCAGGGGGCATCCCACCCCCAGCCGCCCGCAGCCCGGCGTCCGCCGCTGGGCCCGGCACACCACCCCGGCCCCCGCGCCGAGCGGGGCCATGGCCGAGGCCACACAGACTTCCCGCCGTATGCCCGCTGCGCGTACGGCCCCCGCCGCCACCCCCACCGGGGTGGCCCAGCGTCCGGCGGGGCATGACACCCAGACACCGGCAGCAACCAGGCCGGTGCCAGGTCATGGACCAACCACCCCCGCCCACCCGGGAGTTCACCCTCCCGACGGGCCAGGGCGACGGTCACGCGGAACCTGTCGACGACGCACCCGCGCCGCCGAGCGGACCGGCTTCCACCACCTGCACGCCACCCAAGTCCACCCCCTCCCACCGAGGTCCGGACCACCGGACGGCACCCGCAGACGGCCACGCCGCGCCCGAAAAGCCTGAATCACACAGGCACACACAGAGTTCCGGAGACGCTTTCATCCATGAAGCGGAGGGAACGGAGCATGCACATACCCGGATCCATGACGGGCCGCCGGCGTTACGCCCCGGTCATCGCCTTCGCGCTGGCCTGCTCCACGACATTCACCGGGCCGGACCTCGCCGCGGCCGACGGGACGCCGACACCCTCGGTGCCCGCCCCCAAGCTGGATTGGAAACCCTGCGTCCAGGGCAGTCAGTTCGACTGCGCGACCGCAAAGGTGCCGCTGGACTACCGCAGCCCCGGCCGCCGCACCATCGAACTGTCCGTCGTCAAGCGGAAGGCAACCGGCCCCGGACGGCGCATCGGCACCCTGTTCTTCAACCCCGGCGGACCCGGCGGGCCCGGAACGGTGCAGATGCCGCAGAACTACGAGTTCTTCCCGCGCAAGGTGCGGGAGCGGTTCGACATCGTCAGCTGGGACCCACGCGGAGTCGGCAACAGCACCGCGGTGAACTGCTTCGCGAGTCCCGGCGAAGCCGACGCGTGGATGGCGAGCAAACCGGCCGGCCTCCCGGTGGGCGAACAGCAGCGGACGGCCTGGATCGCCGCGTACAAGGATCTGGCCCGGCGCTGTCAGCAGCGTGACCCCGAGCTCCTGCGCCATGTGTCGACCGCCGACACCGCTCGCGACCTCGACCAGCTCCGCCAGGCGGTGGGCGACCCGCAACTCACCTACCTCGGGATCTCCTACGGCACGTTCCTCGGCGCCACCTACGTCAATCTCTTCCCCGGCAAGGTCCGCGCCATGACCCTCGACAGCAACATCGACCCGCAGGCGTGGACGAACCACGCGTCCAACGACGACCCCCGGCTCCCGGTATTCCTGCGCATGGGCGCGGATCTCGGCGCGGCCGCGATCCTGGACCGGTTCCTCGCCCTGTGCGGGTCCACCACCACCGGCCGCTGCGCCTTCTCCGCCGGCAGCCCCGAAGCGACCCGGGACAAGTTCGACCGGCTGATGCAGCGCCTCAGGCAGCATCCCGTGGGCGCGTGGACCTACGGCAGGACGGTCGGTGACGTGGTGAGCGGCCTCGACATCGTCCACCCCGGATGGACGTTCCTCGCCGGCAGGCTGCAGGCCCTGTGGCAGGGCCGCGTCCCGCAGCAGCCGCCACCCCTGCCCGTACCGCCGGTCCCGAATCCGTACACGGGCGATGAACAGGGCGGTGCGGTGCTCTGCTCCGACAGCCCCCATCCGCGCGACCCCGGTGTCCACCACGCGCTGGAGGAGGCCGCCGCCACCCGTGCGGGCGACGCCGGACGTTTCTGGACCTGGGCCGCAGAGCCGTGTTCCACCTGGCCGGCCGTAGCCGCCAACCGCTACCGCGGCCCATGGAACAAGCCCACGGCACACCCCGTCCTGGTGATCGGCACCACCTACGACCCCGCCACCCCCTACCGGGACGCGCAGGCCATGGCCAAAGAACTGGCCAACGCCCGCCTGCTCACCCACAACGGATACGGGCACAGCGCCCTGCTCAACCCCAGCAGCTGCGTCAACGAGTACGAGAGCCGCTACTTCATCGACGGCACCCTCCCGCCGGCCAAGACGACGTGCCGACCGGACGAACCCCCCTTCTCCGCACCCAAGCCGAGCGGCGGCGTCGGCACCGGCGGCGGCGCGCTGGCCGGGACTGTCTCCTGAGTCCGGCTGCGAGCACCGTGCGCAGCGGCCGGCCGGCGTGCGCTACCCGACCACAGCCCCACTGTGACCGTCAGCGATAGGCGGCCAGAGGCGGTGGCAAGACCTCTGGTGAACGGCCTGTGCTCAAAGACAGTTGGCCATTTCGCTCAGAGACAGTTGCCCACTGCGTTGCCGCCTGCGGCTGTTTTCGCGTGGCGGGCGGACCTCAACCCTTGACGGCCTCCGCGATCTGCAGGGCGGCCTGGGCGGGCGTGAGGTGCGTGGTGTCGACGACCTCGGCCTCGCCGTGCAGCCACGTGCGGGCCGCCTCGGCGTAGGGCTCGAGGTAGTTGAGGCGGAACGGGGAGGGACCGAGAACAGTGTCCCCCTCGATGCGCCCGCGGAGGGTGTCCTGGTCAGCGTGGAGGACGAAGTGCCTTACCGGGATGGCATGGTGGGCGAGGCCCGTGCTGATCTCGCGCCAGTACTGCTCGACCAGGACAGTCATGGGCATCACCAGAGTGCCGCCGGTGTAGTCGAGTACGCGGCGGGCGGTCTCGACGACGAGCGGCCGCCACGGCGGCCAGTGCTGGAAGTTGCCCGTCCAGGGCAGCCCCGGCGTGATGTCCATGAGTGTCTCGCCGACCTTCTCGGCGTCGAACACCCGTGAATCCGGGATCAGCTGCTGCACGAGTGCACTGGTCGTCGTCTTGCCTGCGCCGTGGGTGCCATTGAGCCATACGATCATGGGACCGACGCTAGCGCCGTGCGGGCCGCGGGAACGGGCACAGCAGAAATCCGGTACGGCTTCGGCGTTTCCCAGGGTGATGTCAACCATCGAGATCAGGTGTCACCTCTCTCGAATCGCAAGGACGAATCACCCAGGGCGCCTTTGCGGCCAAGCGGCACTGCGCGTGGCCAACTATCGCCGCGAGTCACCCCCACCCACCGACACGAGTGTCTCACCCGCCCCAAAAACCCGAACATGTGCACGATTCGCGCCCCCCCATGCACCGCGGGCGATTTGCCACTCTCCGGGCGATATGCGATACGTGGAGGGGGCCTTTCACCGCTCACCGGGGAGCCCTGCCGGCCCGCCCTGGAAGAGGGATCCATGACAGGAGCGAACGAGGACGCCGGGCGCGTGATCACCGGCCGCTACCGGCTCCTGCGTCGGCTCGGCGCCGGCGGCATGGGGCGGGTGTGGCTGGCCTACGACCAGGAACTGGCGTGCGAGGTCGCGCTCAAGGAGATCATCCTGCCGCGGGAAATCCCCGAACGTGAGGTGGGCACCCGGATCGCGAGGGCCCGCGGCGAAGCGCGGCACGCTGCCCGGCTGCGCAACCACCCCCATGTCGTCACCGTGCACGACATCGTGGAGGACGGCGGCCTGCCGTGGATCGTCATGGACTTCGTCCCCGGCGCCATGGACCTGGATGCGGTGGTGCGCGAGTGGGGGCCGCTGCCGCCCGCCGACGTCGCCCGGATCGGGCTGGCAGTGCTCGACGCCCTGCTGGAGGGCCACCGGCTCGGCATCCTGCACCGGGACGTCAAACCGGCCAACATCCTGCTGACCCACCCCGGCCCGCAGCGCTCCCACCCTGCGGACAGTGGCCAGGTGCTGCTGACCGACTACGGCATCGCGGTGGAGCCGAGCTCCGGAGAGGCCCGGCTGACTGCCTCCTTGGAGGTCGTCGGGACCATGCGCTTCATGGCCCCGGAACGGATCCGCAGCGACGCGCCGACCCCGGCGGCCGACCTGTTCTCACTCGGCGCCACCCTGTACTTCGCGCTCGAGGGGACCGGCCCCTTCGACCGCGACTCCGGTCCCGGCATGCTGAGCGCCCTGATGTTCGAGCCTCCCGCCCCGCCGCGGCAGGCAGCGGAGCTGGCCCCGGTCCTGCTCGGGCTGCTGTCCAAGGACCCCGCGCAGAGGATGGACGGCGACGAGGCCGCCCAGCGGCTCACCTCCATCGTCGCCGCCCAGCCCCACCCTCCCCCTTCGCAGCAACAGGTTCTCCCACCGCAGACGCCGCCCGAGCAGCCCCCCGCCCCGAAGCCGCCGCCTCCCAAGGAATCGGATCCGCCGACCGAGTACGTGCCGCCGGCCGAGCCGGAGAAACCGACCGGCCCGCCCCTGGGACCGCTGCCGCGCACAGGTGGTGACGAGGCCCGGCTGCCACCCCGCCCGCCGCGGCCCAGGCGCCGACGGGCCGGGCTCATCGCGGGGGCGCTGCTGGTGATGCTGGCCGCGGGAGGCAGCGGCCTCTACCTGACACAGGGCCGCTCCCCCAGTCCTGAACCCCCGGCAGCATCCGTGCTGTCGATCCAGGTCGGCGACTCCCCGCAGGGGGTGGCGGCGTCCCCGGAGGGGCGCCGGGCCTACGTGGCCAACTTCGCCTCGAGTTCGGTGTCGGTGATCGACGTCGCGACGGACCGCACGGTGGGCAGCCCCGTCTCCGTCGGCTCCCGCCCGGAGGGGGTGGCGGTGTCCCCGGACGGGCGCCTGGTCTACGTGACCAACAGCAACGCGGGTTCGGTGTCGGTGATCGACGCCACGAGGAACCGCACGGTGGGCAGCCCCATCCCCGTCGGCGACTCCCCGCAGGGGGTGGCGGTGTCGCGGAACGGGCGGGTCTACGTGGCCAACGCGAGCTCGAGTTCCGTTTCAGTGATCGACACCGCGACGAACCGCACGGTCGGCAGCCCCATCCCCGTCGACCCCTTCCCGGCGGGGGTGGCAGTGTCGCCGGACGGGCGCCGGGTCTACGTGACCAGCCTGGACTCCGACTCGGGCTCGGTGTCGGTGATCGACACCGCGACGAACCGCACGGTCGGCAAGCCCATCCCCGTCGGCGCCAACCCGGAGGGGGTGGCGGTGTCCCCCGACGGGCGCCGGGTCTACGTGACCAACGGCTCCTCGGGTTCGGTGTCGGTGATCGACGCCACGACGAACCGCACGGTCGGCAGCCCCATCACCGTCGGCGACACCCCGCAGGGGGTGGCGGTGTCGCGGGACGGGCGGGTCTACGTGGCCAACGCGAGCTCGAACTCCGTTTCAGTGATCGACACCGCGACGAACCGCACGGTCGGCAAGCCCGTCCCCGTCGGCTCCCACCCGGCGGGGGTGACGGTGTCCCCGGACGGGCGCCGGGTCTACGTGGCCAACGGGAGCTCGAATTCGGTGTCGGTGATCACGTACTGACACTTTGAACGTCATCACCGGCCGGCGGCAACACCCGGCCCGGTAAAAAAACGCGGGGGCGGCGGTGTCGCCTCACCTCATGGCGGGGTGCAGCCCGGCGGATCCCAGACGCGGTTGTGATCCTCGTCGTAGTGGTAGCCCGTGCAGGGCTCCTGTGGTGCCATGCTCGACGATTCCGCCGTGGCCTTCGTCGTCCGAGGCACTGCCTCCGCGGTTGCCACGCCCACCGTTGCGGCGAGCAGCGCAGCAGCGCAGGACGCGCCGACGAGGTGTCGGAGGCGGTTTCGGGCGCTTGTCGCCATGATGATCTCCCTTTGGGTGGATGGACCATCTCCCACCAGCGTGGGAGGCGGCCATGACGGTGTCAAACGGCCTGCCGGTGTCAGGTGCGGCATGGCGCTTTTCCTTTCGGTGGGGTTGAGGAGGAGGCCGGTGGTTCGGTCGTACGGCGCTGGGGAGCGTTGTCGAACAGGGCGGCGAGGTCGGTGAGGACCGGGTGCGCGGTGATGTCTTTGAGGGACACGGCGCGGTCCAGGGCGATGGCGAGCTTCACCGCCGCGAGGGAGGTGCCGCCGTGGTCGAAGAAGTGGTCGCGGCGTCCGATCCGGTCGCGCGGGACGCCGAGGGCCTTCGCCCAGGCGGCCGCGAGCCGCTGCTCGGCCGGTGTGGCCGGCGGCTCGTGGCCGTCCTCGGTGGCGGCGAGCCGGGCGGCGAGCGCCACCAGTGCCTTCGTGTCGGTCTTGCTGTTGGCGGTCAGCGGCAGGTTTTCGCGCCAGTGGAAGGCTGCCGGGATCATGTAGGGGGGCAGAAAGGCACCCAGCCGGTCGGTGAGGGTCTGGGTGTCGAGGGGGCGGGGGCCGCAGTAGAAGGCGACCAGGTGCTTGCTCTGGTCGGCGCGTTCGGCCACCACCACCGCGCCGTCGCGGACACCGGGCAGGCGCAGCAGGGTGTTTTCGATCTCGCCGGTCTCGATCCGGAATCCGCGGATCTTGACCTGGGTGTCGTGGCGGCCGAGGAACTCCAGCTTTCCTGAGGGGTGCCAGCGGCCGTGGTCGCCGCCGAGGTAGAGCCGCGTGCCGTCGCGGTGCGGATCGGGCAGGTAGGCGGCCCGGGTGCGGTCGGGGTCGTTGATGTAGCCGCGGCCGACGCAGACCCCGGAGAACGCGATCATGCCCGGGGCGCCCAGTGGCACCGGGGTGAGGTGTTCGTCGACGACGTAGATGCGCACGTTGTTGACCGGAGGGCCGAGCAGGATGCGGTCCGGCGTTCGGTGCATGACGTCGTGGTTGGTGTCGTCCGAGGTCTCGGTGAGCCCGTAGGCGTTGACCAGGGCGGTGCGGGGCTGGGCGGTGAACCAGCGTGCGGCGAGTTCTTTCTTCAGTGCCTCGCCGGTGACCGACACGTAGCGCAGGTCGGGCAGTGTGCGGGGGCGCTGTTCGAGCTCGGTCAGGACGGCTTCGAGGTAGGAGGGCACGACCTGCAGGACGGTGGCCCTGGCGTCGGTGATGGTGTCGAGGAAGCGGGGGACGTCGAGGATGGCGTCCTGTTCGACCAGCAGGGTCCGCCCGCCGGCCAGCAGTGCGGACAACAGCTGCCACAGGGAGATGTCGAAGCACTGCGGCGCGGTCTGGGCCACCGTCTGTCCCTCGCTGATCTGCAGGTCGTCGATCTTGGCGTAGAGGTGGTTGAGCATGCCGGCGTGTTCGCACATCGCGCCCTTGGGCTCGCCGGTGGAGCCGGAGGTGAAGTAGATGTAGGCGAGCTGGTCGGGCGTGATGTGGATGCCCAGGTCGTCGTCGGGGTGGTCTTCTTCGTAGGCCGCCTCGACGAGGAGTGTCCCTACTTCGGGCAGACGCTCGAGTGCCTGGTCGAGGGTGGTGGTGTGGCCGGGTTCGGTCAGGACCAGGGTGCATGCGGCGCGGGAGAGGGTGGCGGCGATGCGTTCGGCCGGGAAGTGCGGCTCGATGGGGAGGTAGACGCCTCCGGCTTTGAAGACCGCGATGACGGCGGCCAGCCAGTTGAGGTTGCGTTCGGTCACCACCGCGACGACGCCTTCGCGGGCGAGCCCGCGGGCTTGAAGGGCGTGGGCCAGCCGGTTGGCCCGGGTGTTGAGCTCCCTGTAGGTCCACTGCCTTCCGGCGTGCACGGCGGCGACAGCATCCGGATGCGTCCGCACCCGGTCCTCGAACAGTTCATGCACCCGCGCACTGGGCAACGTGCGGACCCGTCCGGCGAGTTGCTCGAGCTGGACGTGCAGCTCCTCGGCGGACAGCAGGCTCTGGCGTGCGTGTTCGGCGTCGGGGTCGGCGGTGATCAGCGCGAGCGCCCTCAGGTGATAGCCGGCGATGCGGGCGGCGCTGTCGGCGTCGAGGATCTCGGTGCGGTGGCGCAGCCGCAGTACGAGCCGGCCGTCGTGGTGGCGGACGGCCACCCGCAGCGCGGTGTCCTCGGTGAGGTTCTGGTCGAGCCCGGTGGCATCGAGGACGGTCTCGAACAGCGGCCCGGTCAGGCCCAGTTCGCGCCTGAGTGCGTCGATGTCCTCGGCTGCGACGTCCTGGTGTGCCAGCAGTTTTACGGCGGCCTGGTGGGTGTGGTGCACCAGGTCCCGCCAGGAGGCGGGGGCGGTGGTGAGCCGGCACGGCAGCGGGCTGCCGCTCTGGGTGACGTAGCCGCATGTGATCTCCCGCTGCGCGGACAGTGCCGCGAGCACCTTGGCGTGCGCGGCCAGCAGGAGTGAACTGAGCGGTACCGCCAGTTCGTCCGCCAGCCGGTGCAGCCCGCTCACGGTGTCGTCGGGGACCGGTGTCTCGTACTGGCCCACGCCGGTCACCGGGTGGAGGGTCCAGCGGGGGGCGGGGGTGAAACCGCCGGCTGTCAGTACGCCGCGCCAGTACTCCCGGCCGGTGCGGGTGCGCCTCAGATGCGTTGTCATCGGGTCTTTCCTCTGTTGGTTGCTCGGCTGCTGGTGTCGCGGTGTCATGTCAGTTGGTGTCGCCCGGCATGTCCCGGGCCGGGTTGCCTCCCCACTGGGCGTGCGAGGGGATTTCCTCGCCCTTCATGAGGAAGGAGTCGGGGGCGAGCATCGCGCGGTCGCCGATCGTCACGCCGTAGTGGACGAAGGCGCCGACCCCGAGGGTGCAGCCGCTGCCCAGCGCGCTGCGGTCGGACTTGAAAGCGCCGTCCTCCTGCGAGTGGCACTGGATCACGGTCCTCGCGTTCAGCGTGCTGTCGTCGCCGATGGTGACGAGGGTGCGCTCCGGGAAGGAGCAGCCGTCGTCGAAGACCCGCTTGCCGATCCGGGCCCCCAGCAGCCGCCAGATCATGTTCTTGAAGGGGGTGCCGTCGAAGATCTGGATGTAGTCGACCGAGGCCATCTTCCAGAAGCGTTCATGGCGCCAGAAGGAGGGCTCGTAGATCGAGCAGTACTGCGGCTGCTGGGGCTTGAATCCGGTGGAGGCCCGTTCGATCAGCGCGAAGTGGACGACGGTGAACGTGAGGGTGAGGACGCTGGCCAGTGCGATCGCCGGTGCGCCGAGCGCAGGGTAGAGGTCGGCTGCGCCCATGGCGATGAGGGTGATCACGAAGACGTGGAGCAGCCGCGCCAGCAGGTACAGGCCGGCGGTTTGGGCATTGTGCCTGTTCTTGGCGGCCAGGCGGCGGCGCAGCTCGTCGCCGGTCTCAAGGTGGTTGAACTTGTTGTCCCGCATCACCGTGCGCGGGATCTCGAAGCTGGGTGAGCCCAGCAGGCCCACGCCTTCGCGCACCGGTCCGTCGACGGGGACCATGACCTTCGTCGCGAGCAGGCAGTTGTCGCCGGTCTTGCCCTGTGCGGGGTAGGAGACGCAGTTTCCGACAAAATTGCGGGGCCCGATCGACGTACGGGACACACGGAAGGACGTGTTCGAGAAGTCGGCGTTCATGAGGGACAGTCCGTCGGCGACCATGGTGCCGGTGCCGACCGAGCTCAGGTACGGGTTCTCGTGCTTCACTTCGCTGCCGAAGTTCGACCCGGTCTGCTCGATGCGGGACAGGTCGTATCCGAGGTAGCGCAGGTAGTGGACGATGCCGGAGCTGTCGCCGAAGAGCGTGGCGAAGAACTTCCTGTTGGTGATCAGCGCGATCGCCCGGTGGATGCCGTAGTGGAAGCCGTACAGCGGATAGACCTTGCCGGGCTTGAGGGCCCGGTTGAGCACCCGCGGCACGGTGCCCACGACAAGGAGGCCGGCGAGCAGGGAGCCGAGGAAGACGATTAGGGAGATGGCCAGGGCATCGGCGTAGAACGCCGGGCTGGTGAAGGCCACCTGCTGCGGGTTCAGGAGCGTATGAAGCTGCGGGACTTCGGCGAGCAGGATGCCCACGCCGCCCATCGCCAGCGGCAGACACACCGCCAGCAGATTCAGCAGCTGCACCACGCAGTAGAGGGTCCTTTTGGCGGTGGGGCAGTCGGCGGGGCCGACCGTGCGGTAGTCCACCTCGGTCGGCTGGGCCGGCGAGCCGTGCCGGCGTGTCCCGTCGGGCACCCGCTGTCCGGTGTGCAGGCAGGAGGCGTGGCCCAGCTGAGCGTTGTCGCCCATCGAGGTGTCGATGTCGAGGACCGTGTGTTCGCTGACGAGCACGTTGCTGCCGAGGGTGACCGGGCCGGTCTGGATCCAGCCGGCGTGGGCGCGGTAGCAGGACAGGAGGACGTCCTTGCGGATGACCGTGCCCTCCCCCACGGTGAGCAGGTCGGTGCAGACCGGGATCGTGCGGGTGAGGATCGTGACGCCTTTGCCGATCCGCGCGCCGAGCGCCCTGAGGTAGAGGACGTAGAGGGGTGATCCGGCGAACAGGCGCAGGGGGCTGGTGCGGATCAGGGTCTTGACGACCCAGAAGCGCAGATAGGCCATGCTCCACAGGGGGAACTCGCCGGATCGCCAGCGGCCGATGAGCGTCCACTTCGCCACGACCGGGACGGTGCACAGGCCCAGGAAGCCCGCGCCGGCGAACAGGACCGACCGCAGGTAGAGGTCGGGCAGACCCGAGCTCGCGGAGATCCACTCGTAGCCTTGGGCGGCGACGAGGGCGGCGACGTAGGAGTAGCCCAGGAAGATCAGGAACTGCAGCGTTCCGCAGACGATGTAGCGCCGGGTACGGGATGCTGCCGGTACGTCGGTCCGTGCCGGTACGTCGGTCTGTGTCTGCGCGTCGGCGGGTGCCTGCGCCGGTGGCGGCACTTGCGCGGCCGGGGCCGGCGGGGACGGGACGGGGGTGGACGCGGCGTCGGCGAGCGCGGTGGCCAGGCGGCGGATGGTGGGGTGGCGGTAGATGTCCTTCATCGACACCGCCGGCAGGTCCGCCCGCTTCCTGACCCGCGCGCAGAACTGGGCCATCACGAGGGAATCGGCGCCCAGGTCGTCGAAGAAGTGGCTGTCGGCCGGTACCTGTTCGACGCGTACGACGCCGGCCAGCACCTCGGCCAGACGTTTCTCGGTGCCGGCCTGCGGGCCGCCGTCCGCGCCGTCCTGGAGGGCCGGGTTGTCAGCCGGATCGGCCGTCAGCACCTCGACGGTTTTCCCTGGCACGTGAACTCCTTGAAGACGTTTCGGTCGGCTTCGGTCGGCTTCGGTCGGTGCGGACGGAAATGCGTGATGCCCGCCTCTCCAGTAGGACCGGCCGGGGAGTTCCTGTCCTGCCCCTGAATGTCGTGACTTGACACGATGCGCCTGCTTTGATAGCCCGACCGTCGCGCCAGTCATCGCCCTGTTTCCCCTTGCTTTCTGTGTGCGTCGCCCGGCTTGCGGCCGCATATCGCAGGCGCCCGTTCAATCCGCTGGGACATCGCCCGGGAATTGCGTTGACCGCCCCGTGGGGCCGGCCCGTCGGTTTCCGCTCCTCCCCCGGGCATAGCCGCGGCTGCATACGCGCGAACGGGGTGCGTGTCAAGTCCCGAATTTCGGTGGCATGACACGGCTGCGCCGGTTCGGGCGTACTGGAGGTGTTCCGGCGGGGCGTCACTCGCCGCCGGATTCCTTCCCCGGGCCGCGCCAAGACGGGTCAGCGGCCGGGAGGCACTGAGCCGCAGTCGAGGAGACGACCATGCCCGTCATATCCGTTCCCGAGGCCTACAACGAGGACGACCTCTACGTCGATCTCGAGGAAATCTTCGGGCGCCCGTTGTTCCTCAAGTGCGAGGGATTCAATTTCGCCGGCTCGATCAAACTCAAGGCCGCCACCGAAATGGTCGACGCCGCCGAACACGACGGCCTGCTGAAGCCGGGCTCGGTTCTGGTCGAGTCGTCCTCGGGCAACCTGGGCGTGGCCCTGAGCATGATCGCGGCCGGCCGGGGCTACCGGTTCTTGTGCGTGACCGACGCCCGCTGCAACCTGGCGACCAGGCTGATGATGGAGGCCCTGGGCAGCCAGGTCCACGTCATCACCGAGCCCGACCCCGTCGGCGGCTTCCTCGGCGCGCGCATCGACCACGTCCGCGCACTGTGCGCGTCCGACGACAGCTATGTGTGGCTCAACCAGTACACCAACCCGAACAACGGCATGGCCCACTACCGCAGGACCGCCCCGGCCATCGCCCGGCGGTTCCCGGACCTGGATGTGCTGTTCGTCGGGGCCGGCACCACCGGGACCCTGATGGGCTGCGCGCGCTACTTCCGCGAGTGGCACCGGCCGGTGCGCATCGTGGCCGTCGACAGCGTGGGCTCGGTGACCTTCGGGGGCGCCCCGGGCCGGCGGATGATTCCCGGCCTGGGCACCAGCAGGCGCCCGCCGCTGCTGGACGAGTCCTATGTCGACGACGTGGTGCGGGTGGCGGAGGCCGACACCATCCGGGCCTGTCACCGGCTGGCCAGGCGCGGGTTCGTGTTCGGGGGTTCCACCGGCACAGTGGTCAGCGGCGCCATGGACTGGCTGGCCGGGCAGGAGGGGCGGGAGGGGCGGGAGCTGACCGCGGTGGCCCTCGCCCCGGATCTGGGCGAGCGGTATCTGGAGACCATCTACCAGACCAACTGGGTGCAGGACCTGTACGGCGAGGACGTCCTCGGCTCCCAGGAGCTGACCACCGCATCCCCGGCGGCCTGACCCCCGACGGGGTCCTGAACGGCGGGGCGAGGGCTGTGATCCCCGGTGCCCTGCCCGGCCGGGCACGGCACCCGCATCCGGTATCCGGCACCGCTACGCGGGGCACTCCCGGGCCCGGGAGGCCGGGCACCACCTCACCGCAAGGGCGGCGATGTCGTCGTCGAGCCTTCCGCCGCTGTGGTGGAGCAGGTCCCGGTGAAGCCGGTCGAGCAGCTCGCGGGGCGGCTTGGGGCCCTGCCGCCGCAGCCAGTCCGCCAGCGGGAAGAACTCACCGGTGCGGTCCCGGGTCTCCGATACACCGTCGGTGTAGAACAGCAGCTGGTCGCCCGGGGCGAAGGCGAAGGCCTCGACGTGGTAGCGGTCCCCGATGAGCGCCGCGAGGTTGAGCGGCGGCGAGGCGGTGACGGGCTGAAGGACGCGGACCTTCCCGCGCTGCGCAAGCAGCGGCGGGGGGTGCCCGCAGTTGAGAAGTCTGACGTGGCCGCCGCTGTAGGGGATCTCGGCGAGGAGAGCGGTGGCAAAGCGTTCCGGCAGGTCCTGGCCGGGAAACGCAGCGCTGTGGCGGGTGATGCTGGTCTCCAGGCGGTGGACGACGCCCCTCAGGTCGGGCTCGTCGTACGCGGCCTCCCTGAAGCAGCTGATCACCGCCGAGGCCGCCCCCACCGCGGACAGGCCCTTGCCCCGTACGTCGCCGATGAGCAGCCGGACCCCGTACGGTGTGCCGGCCGCCTCGTAGAAGTCGCCGCCGATCCGGGCCTGCTCCTGGGCCGCCAGATACAGCGACTCGATCTCGACGTGCTCGATGCGGCGCGGGAGGGGGCGCAGCAGCACCTTCTGGGCTGCGTCGGCGACGAGCCGGACCTGCAGGAGCGTCTCCTCCCGCTGGAGGCGGACATGGCTGGCGTAGGCGGCCGCCAGGGTGACCGCGACGATCGCGGCCGCCGTGTACGGCGTCCCCAGGTCGGTGTAGAAGAAGCTGAGGCCGATCATGGCCAGCAGGCAGAACGTCCCCAGCAGGATCGTGGGGAGTACGGGCCACATTGCGGCGGCGAGGGCGGGGGCGGTGGGCAGAAGGCGGCTGATGGCGATCTCCCTCGGTGTGGAGAACGCCAGGCCGGCGATGAGGACGGTGAGGATCACCGGTGACAGCGGGGCAGCTTTCCACCGGCCGTCATAGGGGGCACGAGGGCGCCGCAGCCGCCCGAACAAGATCACAAAATGCATCATATCGGCCGAGCGGGGCGTCGGTCCTTGATCGGACATGCCTTCACGCGCGGTGACCGGCCGAGGGAACCGCGGATACGCGGGCCGCCCGGCCGACGGATGCGGCAGCGTCTTCCCCGCGGGCCCGGCAGGTGTCGCGGTGGCGCGGGAGGCGGGGCCGCGAGGGCCGGGGAGGTTCGGCACAGTGATACGGGGATGCCGGCGGCGCCGAGCGTACGACGGATCCCTGCGCACCGCGGCGATCTCCCGCCCTGGCCCTTGCCGGTGCCTGGGCGCCCGCCGGCCCCATGACCCCGGCCGCTTCGGCTGCAGGCCGGAGACGCGGGGCAGGCCTTCGGGTGGGCGGGTGGGGACCGTGGGCGAAGGGGGCGGTCAGGTGGCCTTGCCGTCGGCGAGCCAGTCGCGGACGCCGGCCAGGACGTGGGGGCCGGCGTCGGTGTCGGTGCCGCGGACGATGTCGGCGATGGTGA
>NZ_JBTLMO010000063.1:0-41660 GCF_054462255.1 Streptomyces sp. SD15
AGGACGTCCGTGGCGCGGTTGATGCCGTCGATCAGGGAGTGCCGGCAGCCGTACTTGTTGTCGAACTTCGACTTCGTCACCGCGTCGTTCACGTTGATCGCCGGGAACAGCAGGGTGCCGTCGCGGTGCATCTCGTACAGACGGTGCACGCCGGTCGTGGTCTCCTCGGTCACGCCGCGGATGTCCGAGGCGAGCTGGGTCCACTTCTGCGAGCCGTCCGTGATGGTGCGGTGCAGGAGTTCGAGGACGAAGCGGTGCTCCTCGGACTCGGCGGTGTCGACGGACGGGACCTTGCCGTCCTTCTCGTACTCGACGCCCTTGTGGACGAGGAGGGTGGCGTCACCGCCGTCGTCCAGGATCATGTTCGGGCCGCCGGTGGGGGTGTTCGGCCAGGTCAGAGCCTGCTCCGTGCACCACCAGTACTCCTCCAGCGTCTCGCCCTTCCAGGCGAAGACCGGGACGCCCTGCGGGTTCTCGGGCGTGCCGTTCGGGCCGACCGCGATGGCGGCGGCGGCGTGGTCCTGGGTGGAGAAGATGTTGCAGGACACCCAGCGGACCTCGGCGCCCAGGGCGACCAGGGTCTCGATGAGGACGGCGGTCTGCACCGTCATGTGCAGGGAGCCGGTGACGCGGGCGCCCGCGAGGGGCTGCGCCTCGGCGTACTCCTTGCGGATCGACATCAGGCCGGGCATCTCGTGCTCGGCGAGGGTGATCTCCTTGCGGCCGAACGCGGCCAGGGAGAGGTCGGCGACCTTGAAGTCCTGTCGGTTGTCGACAGTCGTCATGTCGAGCTGCTCCTCGGGATCGGGATTGGGGCGAGGTGGTACGGCTGTTCTGCGCGGCGGCGGGCATAGGCATGCCCGGTCTGGGCACAGGCGTGCCCGGTGCGCGCAGCGCAGTCCGTCGGAGGCCCTCTCTCCCTCGGCCGGTCCGCGGTGGGACCGCCCGACCGCCATCAGCAGCGACGTCTGGCTCAGGCACCAAGCTACACCGGTCGGCCCAGCCCGCCCCAGCCCGGTTGCGCACACGGCCGGTTCCCTGCGGATGCATCAGGCCGGCGACAGGGCGTCCGCGGGAAGTGATCCTGCGCGGCTTCCGGAAGGTGTTCGGCGGGACGAGGGCGTGAGGGGATCGGCGTGAGTTGTCCGGTCGGTCTTCGCCTGATCGGCATCAGCCATACGTGCGTGCGGTCGGGAAACTGCCGCCGACAGCGGCTGGGGCCCGCCTGGACTTCAGGCGGGCCCCAGCGGCGTACAGGCAGAGGTGGAGGTCAGTGTCCGGTCGGCTGGGCCGGGCCGCCAGGTGCCGCGTCACGGTCGGGGCCCTTCGCGGCCTCCGCCTCGCTGTAGATGTCCGGCTCCAGGTAGATCACACGAGCGATCGGGACGGCGGCGCGGATGCGGGACTCGGCGGCGTCGATCGCGGCGGCGACCTCGGCAGCCGTGTTGTCGTGCTGGACGGCGATCTTGGCGGCGACGAGCAGTTCCTCGGGGCCGAGGTGGAGGGTGCGCATGTGGATGATCCCGGTGACCGTGTCGCCGGCGACGATGGCGGCCTCGATCTTCTGGACCTCGTCGATGCCCGCGGCCTCGCCCAGGAGAAGCGACTTGGTCTCCGCGGCGAGGACCAGCGCGATCAGGATGAGCAGGATGCCGATGCAGAGCGTGCCGATGCCGTCCCAGACGCCATCGCCGGTGAGCAGGGCCAGGCCGACGCCGCCGAGCGCGAGGATCAGACCGACCAGTGCGCCGAGGTCCTCCAGGAGGACGACCGGCAGCTCGGGGGCCTTGGCGTGGCGGACGAAGTCCTTCCAGGACTTCCCGCCTCGCAGGGGGTTGGACTCCTTGATGGCCGTCCGGAAGGAGAACGACTCCGCGATGATCGCGAACACCAGCACGCCCACCGGCCAGTACCAGTGCTCGATCTCGTGCGGGTGCTTGATCTTCTCGTAGCCCTCGTAGATGGCGAACATGCCGCCGACCGAGAAGAGGACGATCGAGACGAGGAAAGCGTAGATATAGCGCTCGCGGCCGTACCCGAAGGGGTGCTGCGGGGTCGCCTCGCGTTGCGCCTTCTTGCCGCCGAGCAGGAGCAGGCCCTGGTTGCCGGAGTCGGCGACCGAGTGCACGGACTCGGCGAGCATCGAGGACGAACCGCTGAAGAGGAACGCCACGAACTTCGCTACCGCGATCGCGAGGTTGGCGGCGAGTGCCGCCACGATCGCTCTGGTGCCGCCTGAAGCGCTCATGTGCTCCTGCTGTCCCTTCGTACGCCGTCCGGGCTTTGCCCACCCTTTACGGTGGGTCATTGTTGCAGCCCTGCCCGACAGCGGTGCGCCAGGCCACCACAGTCGCCCCGTCAGACCACTACTGTCGCACGGAAGATCGTGCCGGAACCCGACACTTCGGCCTTTTGTCCGGCCGGTACGAAGACCGACTGGCCGGGGGTCAGCGTGCTGCCGTCCGCCCGGACCTCGCCCGCCGTGCAGAGCAGGATCTGCGGGGTCGCTCGCGTCAGGTCGTGCGGGCCCGCGCCCTCCGCCAGTGCGTACCGGGAGAGGCGGAACTCGTCGATGGGGGTCGCGTAGACCTCCTCGCCGTCCGGGGAGGCCTCCGGGCGCAGTACGCCGGGGTCGCTCGCCTCGAAGCGGACGATGCGCAGAAGTTCGGGGACGTCGACGTGCTTGGGGGTCAGGCCGCAGCGCAGGACGTTGTCGGAGTTGGCCATGATCTCGACGCCGAGGCCGTTGAGGTAGGCGTGCGGGACTCCGGCGCCGAGGAACAGGGCCTCGCCGGGCTGCAGTTGGACGTAGTTGAGGAGCATCGCTGCGATGACTCCGGGGTCGCCCGGGTAGTGGTGGGCGAGGTCCGCGTACGGGGCGTAGGCGCCGCCGAGGCGGGCGCAGGCGGCCGCGGTCTCGGTGACCGTGCGGGCCATCTCCTCGCGGTCGGCGGCGAGCAGCGCCGTGAGGACCTCACGCAGGGCGGCCTCTTCGGGGTGGGCGTGCAGCAGGTCGACGTACGGCTTGAGGGAGTCGACGTCCAGGCCCGCGAGCAGTTCGGCGGTCTCGTCGAGGGCGCGGAAACCGCACAGGCCGTCGAACTCGGTAAGGGCGCATATCAGTTCGGGCTTGTGGTTGGCGTCCTTGTAGTTGCGGTGCGGGGCGTCCATCGGGATGCCCCGCTCCTCCTCGTCCTCGTAGCCCTCCTTCGCCTGCTCCAGGTTGGGGTGCACCTGGAGGGAGAGGGGGGCTCCCGCGGCGAGGATCTTCAGCAGGAACGGCAGGCGGGGGCCGAACTTGGCGACGGCCGCCCGGCCGAGTTCCTGCTCGGGGTCCTCGTCGATGACCTCGGTGAGGGGACCGCGCGCGGTGCGCGAGGGCGCGCCCGGGTGGGCGCCCATCCACATCTCCGCCTGCGGCTCACCGGTCGGCTGCACGCCGAGCAGCCGCGGTATGGCGGTGGTCGAGCCCCAGGCGTAGGGGCGGACGGTGTTGTCGAGGCGGTCCATGGTGTGTCGTCTTCTCCGTACGTACGGTGCTCGGCAGGCGTTCTTCACCAGGTGTGCGTCAGCTGGTGCGGACCAACATCAGGCCCTCGAAGCGAGCGCCAGGTAAACGGCGGCGAAATCCGTGACGGCGATCAGGTCCGCGAGGGTCTCCAGTTCGGAGCCCTCCTCGGGTTCGAGCTCGCTGATCGCGGTGTCGTGGCTGAGGGCGAGCTCACGGGCCGAGGGGGCGGCGGTGAGGCCGCCGGCCGGGCGGTCACGCAGGAGCACCACGCGCGCGTGGAGGGCCTGTGCCTCCGAGACGCGGTCGCGGAAGAAGTCTTCGGGGTCGGCGCCCGCGGCGAGTGCGCCCGCGAGCAGGACGCTGTGGGAGGCGAGCGCCTCCGGAAGTTCGGCGGTGAGCGCGGGGCGGCCCGCCAGCTCCGCGAGGGCGGCGGTGAAGCGGCGGCCCGCGGGGCCCGCGGAGGTGCCCTCCGTCCAGATCACCGGGAGCGCTTCGGCGAGGTCGGCGGCGAGCGTCTTGGCGGGGTTGCCGTAGGTGGCGATGGCCGGGCCGCAGCGTTCGGCGACGCGGTCGAGGCGGTCGGCGACCTTCTGCAGCGCCTCGGGTGGGGCGGAGACCAGACCGGTGCGGTCCAGCAGCGCGAGAAGTGGGGTGAGCAGCGCCCACAGGACGCCGGGGGCGGAGGCCGCCAGGGGCGACTCCGGCTCGTACGGGGCGGTCGCCATCGGTACGAACAGGCCGTGCGCGCCCTCCACCGCTTCCGTGATCGGGGTGCCGGCGGGGGCCACCGCGACGACGGAGCTGCCGCGCCGGTACGCCTGCTCGACCAGGAGTTCGAGGCCCGGCTCGTATCCGTCGGGTGTGGCGATGAGCAGGAGGTCCACGGGGCCCGCCCAGCCGGGCAGCTCCCAGCGCAGGGCGCCCCCGTCGGGGGCGACGCCGGTGGGAGTGAGCCGGGTGAAGGGACAGCTCGCGCCGGCGAGCGTGCCGAGCAGTTCGGCGACGCCGGTGGCGGCCAGACCGGGGCCGGCGATCAGGACGGCGCGCGGGCGGCCGTCCGGCTTCAGCTCCTGGATCCCGGCCTCAGCGGCGTGCCGGACCGCCGTACGCACACGGGCGCCGGCCTCCGCGGCACCCCGGAGCAGCTCGCGCCGGTCGGCGCGGGCGAGCGCCTCCGGGTCGTCGAGCAGCGATTCGTCGAGCATAGGTCGGCAGCCTCCCGATCGCCGGTGTGTCGCCTGTATCGCGCCTGTATCGCCTTGTCGGCCGTATCGCCTTGTCGCTGGTGTCCTGGGGGCGCCGAGCGCCGCTTACGCGGGGCGGCGGGCCTCGTCGACGAGCAGTACGGGGATGCCGTCGCGGACGGGGTAGGCGAGGCCGCAGTCCTGTCCCGTACAGACCAGCTCGCTCTCCTGCTCCTTGAGCGGGGCGTGGCAGGCCGGGCAGGCGAGGATCTCCAGGAGGCCGGCTTCGAGCGGCATGGGGTGTCCTTTCGAACAGGGTGGATGCGGCCTGA
Source organism: Streptomyces sp. SD15 (assembly GCF_054462255.1). Lineage (NCBI taxonomy): Bacteria > Bacillati > Actinomycetota > Actinomycetes > Kitasatosporales > Streptomycetaceae > Streptomyces > Streptomyces sp. SD15. The sequence continues at coordinate 5,028 of NZ_JBTLMO010000063.1, forward strand.
TCAGCGTACCGCTGTGGGGGGTTGTGTGCCGGGGCGCTGCGCTGGCTTGAGCGGGGTGCGGGGGGGGGGGCGGGCCGGTTCTTTCGCCCCCGCCGCCCCTACCGTCCCGTCCCTGGGGCCCGCGGCGGAGCCGCTGATGGATGCAGCGCCCCCCGGCCCCCGTGCGCCCGCAGGGCTCGTCCTCAAACTCCGGACGGGCTGAAAGATCGATTCAGCCCCTGATGGTTTCCAGGACCTCGTCCCTCACCTTCGCCATCGTGGCCTCGTCCTTGGCCTCGGCGTTCAGGCGGAGGAGGGGTTCCGTGTTGGAGGGGCGGACGTTGAACCACCAGTCGTCGGCGGTGACGGTCAGGCCGTCGAGCTCGTCGAGGGTGACGCCCTCGCGGCCCTCGTAGGCGGCCTTGATCGCGGCGAGACGGGCCGTCTGGTCGTCGACGGTGGAGTTGATCTCGCCGGAGCCCGCGTAGCGGTCGTAGGAGGCGACAAGCTGGGAGAGCGGGCCGTCCTGGCCGCCGAGGGCGGCGAGGACGTGGAGGGCGGCCAGCATGCCCGTGTCGGCGTTCCAGAAGTCGCGGAAGTAGTAGTGCGCGGAGTGCTCGCCGCCGAAGATCGCGCCCGTACGGGCCATCTCGGCCTTGATGAAGGAGTGGCCGACGCGGGTGCGGACCGGGGTGCCGCCGTGCTCCCGGACCACCTCGGGCACCGACCAGGAGGTGATGAGGTTGTGGATGACCGTGCCGCCGCCGTGCTTGCCGAGTTCGCGGGCGGCGACCAGGGCGGTGACCGCGGACGGGGAGACCGGGTCGCCGTTCTCGTCGACGACGAAGCAGCGGTCCGCGTCGCCGTCGAAGGCGATGCCGAGGTCGGCGCTCTCCTCGCGCACGCGCTGCTGGAGGTCCACGATGTTCGCCGGGTCCAGCGGGTTCGCCTCGTGGTTGGGGAACGTGCCGTCCAGTTCGAAGTACATGGGGACGAGGTCCAGGGGCAGGCCGGCGAAGACGGTCGGGACCGTGTGCCCGCCCATGCCGTTGCCCGCGTCGACCACGACCTTCAGGGGGCGGATGGACGTCAGGTCGACGAGCGAGCGGAGGTACGCCGCGTAGTCCTCCAACGTGTCCCGCTGTGTGATCGTTCCCGGTGTCGCGTCCGAGGTCGGGGCGCCCGAGTCGAGCCAGGACTCGACGAGTTCGCGGATCTCGGAGAGGCCGGTGTCCTGGCCGACCGGGGCCGCGCCCGCGCGGCACATCTTGATGCCGTTGTACTGGGCGGGGTTGTGCGAGGCTGTGAACATGGCGCCGGGCAGGTCGAACGCGCCCGACGCGTAGTAGAGCTGGTCCGTCGAGCACAGACCGATTTCGGTCACGTCGACACCGCGCGCCGCCGCACCGCGCGCGAAGGCGCGCGACAGGCCGGGCGACGAGGGCCGCATGTCGTGCCCGATCACGATGGCGTCCGCACCGGTCACCTGGACGAAGGCCGCCCCGAACAGCTCGGCCAGCGACTCGTCCCACTGGTCCGGGACCACCCCGCGTACGTCGTACGCCTTCACGAGCTGCGACAGATCAGCAGTCACGGCCAACCCTCCAGAAGTCCACTTCGGTCACCTCAAACTACCCGTCCGGGCTGACAATCCGCTGTGAAGCGGCTGATCGGACGCGCATCCGTCACCTGGGAGACCGTGTCGGGCCGTGTCGTGACGCGGGTGAAGCGTGCCGGGTCAGGGCAACATCCACTCCAGGACCGGCGAGCTCTGCCCCACCACGATCAGACACATGATCAGCAGCAGTCCGACACTCCATGGCAGAACCTTGCGCAGCAGGTCTCCCTCGCGGCCCGCGAGCCCGACGGCCGCGCACGCGATGGTGAGGTTCTGCGGCGAGATCATCTTGCCCAGCACGCCGCCCGAACTGTTGGCGGCGGCGAGCAGTTCGGGGGACAGCCCCGACTCGCGGGCCGCGCTCACCTGGAGGGCGCCGAAAAGGGCGTTCGCCGAGGTGTCCGAGCCGGAGACGGCCACGCCGAACCAGCCCAGCACCGGTGACAGGAAGGCGAGTCCCGCGCCGGCGGCCGCCACGAAGTGGCCGATCGTGGCCGCCTGTCCGGAGAGGTTCATGACGTAGGCGAGGGCAAGGACGGACGTCACGGTGAGGATCGCGAACCTCAACTCATGGACCGTCGCCACCCATTCCTTGACGGCCACGCGCGCGTGCACCCCGAGAACGACGGCCGTGCACAGCCCGGCGAGCAGCACGAGCGTGCCGCCGGTCGAGACGATGGGCCAGGTGAAGACATTGCCGCCGACCGGGTCTCCGTCCGGGTTCACGACGTCCAGGAAGGGCCAGTCGAAGGTGCGGGTCGCCTTGGCCAGCCAGTCCTTGACGGCGGGGATCTGGGCGACGGAGAAGATGGCGACGATCAGCGCGTACGGGGCGTAGGCGCGTATGACTTCGGGGCGCGGGTCCTCCTCGTCCAGGTCCTCGCTGCGTACGCCGGTCAGGACCGCGACCCGTACCGGCTCGGCGGCCGCCCTGCGCGCCTGCGGTACGGCGACCAGGGCGGCGGCGCCCGCCAAGGCCGCGCCGATGTCGGCGAGTTGCGCGGAGACGTAGTTCGAGGCGGCGAACTGGGCGATGGCGAAGGCGACTCCGCACGCCAGGGCGGGTACCCAGGTCTCGCGCAGTCCGCGCCGTCCGTCGACCAGGCCGACGAGCACCAGGGGGACGACGAGGGCCAGCAGGGGTGTCTGCCGGCCCACTACGGAGGCCACCGAGTCCAGGGGCAGGCCCGTGACTTGGGCGAGGGTGACGACCGGTGTGCCCATCGCCCCGAAGGCGACCGGCGCGGTGTTGGCGACGAGCGCGACGACGGCGGCGCGGACGGGGTCGAAGCCGAGCGCGACCAGCATCACCGAGCAGATCGCGACGGGCGCGCCGAAGCCCGCCAGGGCCTCCAGGAGCGCGCCGAAGCAGAAGGCGACGACGAGTGCCTGGATGCGCGGGTCGTCGGACAGGCGCCCGAAGGAGCGGCGCAGGATGTCGAAGTGCCGGGTGCGGACGGTCATCCGGTACACCCACAGGGCGTTGACGACGATCCACAGGATGGGGAAGAGGCCGAAAACGGCTCCCTGGGCGGCACTGGAGAGCGTCTGGTCGACGGGCATGCCGTAGGCGAACCACGCGACCAGGGCGGCTGTCAGGAGGCCGATGAGCCCGGCCAGATGCGCCTTCATGCGGACTCCGCCGAGCAGGATCAGCACGATGACCAGGGGCAGGGTCGCGACGAGGGCGGACAGGCCCAGCGAGTCGGCCACGGGTTCCAGTTCCTGGACGTACACGGGTACCTCCCCGGATTCCGTCATGCGGAAAGGGAATTCACATCTGACGGAATGGTCGTGTCCGCGACAACTTCACGTCAATGGGCGTGCATCACCCAGTGGAACGGGGGGACCGATCGACCTCAGTTGTCCGGCGAGCGCAGCACGCGGAGATGGCCGCGGCGCGCGACCTCCATCGGGTCCGCCGTGCGGGCGCTGCCGCCGCCACCGGCCTCGGCGGCACGCCGCTGCGGACGGGCCGCCTCGCGCACCGCGTTGGCGAGGGCCTCGAGGTCGTCGCCGCTGGGGCGGGAGGGACCCGAGGAGTCGGCGAGCCGCACGACTTCCCAGCCGCGTGGCGCGGTGAGGCGCGCGGAGTGCTCGGCGCACAGGTCGTAGCAGTGGGGTTCGGCGTAGGTGGCGAGCGGGCCGAGGACCGCGGTCGAGTCGGCGTAGACGTACGTCAGCGTCGCGACGGCGGGACGGCCGCAAGCGGTGCGCGAACAGCGACGTACAGGGCTCACGACGTTGGACGGTACCGCACTCTTGAGCGGGCCGCGACGACTCTCCCCCAGGTCACCCCACCGTGTCGTACTGTGAGACCGCCCACACACACCTCCGAACTCGCCGCGCTGACCTGGGGCGACATCCCGTGACGGGATGCCGAACAGGACTGAATCCGGTCACCAGTTGATGCAAACCATGTCAATTGCCATGTGAGCGGCGGTCCTGGAGGGATACGGAATCGAGCCCAAGCTTGGCCGGAATGGTCATCGGGCGACATCTGGCATGGGTATCGGACGCAATCCGGAAGGGGCGTCGAGTGGCATCCGGAAGGGGCGACAAGCTGCATCCGGAAGGGAAGACGAGCGGCATCCGGGAGGGGCTCCGGGCTTCCCGCCGCCGGTCTGCGGGCAGCCGCGTGGGGGTCGGGCGCGCGAACCTCGCGGGGACTACTCTTCGTCAGTGATGGACAACCCCGTACCGCCCCGCGCCGCCGCACCAGGGCCCCGCCGTCGTGATCGCCACGGAAGGGGCATGCGCGGTCCCGTCGCGCCGCCCCAGGTGCCGCTCGCCGCGAGCCGTGCCGAGGTCTTCGCAGACCTGGTGCAGGACTCCGTGGAGCGGCTGGAGCGGCGCTGGCCGCAGCTCGCCGACATCGACTTCCTGATCCTCGAAGTGCCCCGCCTGGATGGCTCCGGCGAGGGCTGGAGCGACGAGGCGGTGCCCCTGGGTGGCACGATCGCGGCGCACGAGGGCCAGCCCGCGCGCGTGGTCATCTACCGTCGCCCGGTCGAGATCCGCACCAAGGGTCGCGACGAGCGCGCCGCCCTGGTGCACGAGGTCGTCGTGGAGCAGGTCGCCGAGCTGCTGGGGCTGACACCGGAGACGGTCGACCCTCGCTACGGCGAGGACTGACGACCGCCGGGTCTCCTTGAGGACCCGGCGGATCACCCGTAACTGGATCACCCGTAACTGGATCATCCGTACTGCGTCACCCGTGCGGGATCACTGCTTCAGCAGCACCGAGAGATCCTGGTCCGCTTCCGGCACCGCCACGGTCCCGTGGTCGTCCGGGAGGGTCTGGACGGTGAAGCCGGGAACGCCGTCCTGGGTGAGGGCGAGGGTTCGGGAGGCGTAGACGGAGCCGCCGGAGAGCCGCTCCACCGTCAGCGCGTACGTCCCCTTGAGGCCGCTCGGGACCGGTGCCTCGACGTTCTGGGTGGTGCCGCCCTTGATCGTGAAGGTCTTCGTCGCCGCCGTACCGCCCTCGCTGCCCGCGGAGGCGGTGACCTTGACCTCGGCGGTGCGGCCGGGTGCGGAGACGGCGAGCGTGGTGCCCTTGGAGCTGTTCTGGGCGACCGTCGCGCGCGCGGCCACCGGAGCGGTGGCCGGGATGAACGCCGTCTCCTGCTTGGCGCCCTTGCCCCGCACGACCCGCACGGCGGCGACGACCGGCACCGAGGTGCTGGTGGGCGTGAGGACCAGGGAGCCCGCCTCGCCGCGCGTGACGTCACCGAGGTCGACCGCGGCGGTCATGCCGGACTTGACGTGCAGCGTCTCGCTCCCCGCGGGAGTGATCAGGCCCGTGGGCGAGGCCAGGCGCACCTTCAGGTCGGCGTCCTGGTCGCCGGGCACGAAGGCGACCAGGCGCACGGAGGTGGCGTCCTTCGGGATGCCGGGCACCACCAGGCTGCCCGCCGGGTCGGTGGCGGCGGCCAGCCAGTCACCGCCGGTCTCCTCGTCCAGGGCCTGCACGGCGGCGCCGACCCGGCCGCTGCGGACGGTCACGTGCACGGTGAGGTCGGTCTGCGGTGTGTCGGTGAGCGTGTTCAGCAGGATCGGCTCGCTGGAGCGGGGCTGGACCGTGATGCCCTCGCCCACCGTCGACTTGAGGGTGCCGTCCTTGCCGTACAGCTCGACGTCGACGACCGCGGCCGAGTCGTCGGGGTTGGTCAGGTGCACGTAGTCGGTGCGGTTGTCGGCGGTGCTGGCGGCCGGGAACCAGAACTCGGTGTCCGGGGCGGTGCAGTTGGTGCCGAGCAGGCCGCGGCCGGTGCCTGCGGCGACCTCGGTGGTCTCCTGGACGGTCCAGCCGGGCGCGAACCTGCCCTCGGCGGTGCCGACGAGAGCGGGCGCCTGTGCGCCCGAGCTCTCGCCGGTGGCCGGCTTGCCGGGTTCCTCGGGCTCCAGGACGGGCTTGGCGGCCTTCTTGTCGCTCTTCTTTCCGCTCGCGCCGTCCGCCGACTCCTCGCCCGCGGCCTGGAGTTGTGCCTCGCCGCTGTCGCTCGTGCCCTTGGTGACGGGCGTGAAGGACGTGTACGTCGTGTCGGCGAGGTCGGAGGTGCTGGGCTGCGGGCAGAGCAGGCTGGTGCGCACCACGGGCAGTTGCGCGGCCGCCTTGGCGGTGGCGCCGCCGGAGGCGGCCGGCGCGTTCATCGAGGCGAATCCGGTGACGGCGGCGAGCGCGGTCACGCCGGCGATCAGGGACAGGGTGGTGCGGTTCACTGCTGGCTCCCGTCGGGGCGCTCACTGTCGGTGCCGTGCGGCGGCTGCGGGGGCATCGGGGGCTGCGTCGGGTCGTACGTGGCGTCGTAGCCCTGCGTGTACGTCTGGTCGTACGGCGTCGTGCCCCCATAGGCGTACGGGTCGTACTGCCCCGTCTGGTAGGGGTCCGCCTGGTACGGCTGCTCGTACGCGCCGGCCGGGTACTGCTGCCGGCCCTGGTACTGCTCGGCGTCGTAGGTGCCGTACTCGGCGCCCGCGTAGCTCTGGTTGTCCCACTCGCCGTACGCCTGCTGCTGGGGGACCGCGGCGGGCTCGCGCGGGCCTTCCTCCTCCTCCGGAGGAGGAAGGGTGTCGGGGTCCTGTGCGGCCTGCTCGGCCTCGGCCTGGGCGCGCAGGCGGCGGGCGCGGCGGCCGTCGCCCGTGACGTCCTGGGCGGCGGCGAGCGGCTCCTCGGGGAGGTCGTCGTCGATGTCACGGCGCCGCCCGGGCAGGGCGAGGACGACGAGGACCACGGCGAGCGCTCCCTGGGCCCACACCCAGCCGGTGTGGCTCATCGGGGCGTCGAAGGTGACGTCCAACTTACCGCCGCTCGTGGGCAGTTCGAAGCCCTGCGCCCAGCCGTCGACCGTGGTGCGGGTGAGCGGCTTTCCGTCCAGGGTGGCCGTCCAGCCCTCGTCGGCCGTGTCGGCGAGGCGCAGGACGCGGCCCTCGGCCCCGGCGGGGACGGTGGTGTGCGCCTCGACGGGTCCGGCGGCGATGGACAGCTGCTCGCCGGACTTGGGGACGATCGCGGCGCGCGAGACCTGCCGGTCCAGGCGCCACAGGGCGCTGCCGTCCTGCTGGCTGAGCCGGGTCAGGCCCGGGGTGGCGTCCAGGACGCGGCTCACCTCGCGGGGCGCGCCCTTGCGGACCAGGACGTAGCGCACGGCGAAGCCGCCGAGCTGGTCGGCCTGGTCGGCGCCGGAACCGGCGACGAGGTTGGCGACGACCTTGTCGAGCTTGGTGTTCTCGCCGCCCGCCGCCGCGAGTTCGGCGTCGCCCATGCGGGCGCCGGAGCCTCGTACGAGGGTGTAGCCGACCGTGGCGGTCGACTGGCTGTCGAGGACGAGGGTGCGGGCCTGGTCGCGGGTGCCGCTCTCCTCGGCGACGAACGCGGGCACCTGCACCGGGTCCCGGCGCTCCACGGGCCCGTCGGCGCCGCCGATGATCCATCCGGCGGCCACCAGCAGCGGGCCCGCGGCGGACGCGAACGCGATGAGGGCGGCGACCGGTTGGCGCCAGCCGAAGCTCTGCTCGGCCACGCGCGCGCGTGCCCCGTCGGCGCCCAGTGCGGCGGCGGCGAGCAGCGCGAGGCCGTAGACGAGGGTGGCGGGACCGGCCCACGTCGAGCTGTTGGACAGCACGGCGAAGACGAGCGCCACCAGGGCGACGGCCCAGGCCGTCCAGATCCCGGCCTGACGTTGCGAGCGCATCAGGGCGGCCAGTGCCGCCAGCACGATGCCGATGAGCATCAGTCCGCTGACGGTCCCGGGGCCGCCGGGGCTGGCGCCGAGCAGGTCGAGCGCGGAGGCCGCGCTCTCGCCGTACGACAGACCGGCTTCCCCGAAGAAGCCGAAGGGGAGCAGCGTCAGCGACCAGGGGGCGAGGACCAGCAGCGGGGTGCCGAGCTGGGCCAGGAAGCGCGGCCCGTAGGCGGTGATCTCCCTTCGGCGCACTGCCAGGAGCGCGATTCCGAGGACCAGGGCGATGGGCCAGATGATCGGCGTGAAGGCCGTGGTGAAGGTCAGCAGCAGGGCGTACGCCCAGGTGGCGCGCCAGCTGCCGCGCGCCCCTGAGGAGTGGGTCAGCCCGCTCGCGGCGATGCCCGCGCGCGCGATGAGCGGCAGCAGGATGGCGAGGAAGGCGGTGCCGATGCGGCCGCCGGCGAGGGCGCCGGAGACGGCGGGCAGGAACGCGTACGCGACGGACGCCCAGGCGCGCAGCAGGCGCGACTCGACGAGGGGCCGGGAGGCGAAGTACGCGGTGAAGCCTGCCAGCGGTACGGAGGCCACCAGGAGCACGGTGACGGCGAGCCCGGTGGAGCCGAGGAGCAGGGAGGACAGCAGCGCGACGAGCGCGAGGTACGGCGGCGCGGACTGGGTGCCGCCGGCGCCCACCGGGTGCCAGGCGTCCAGATAGCGCGACCAGAGCTCGGAGGCGTCGGCGGGCGCGGGCAGCAGCGCGCCGCCCGCGAGCGCCCCGCCGCCGAGGAGATCACGGCAGGCGAGGAGCGAGACGAACAGCAGTACCAGGAAGAGCATCGGTCCCGGGTTGCGGGCGACGCGCTTGAGCCGGGCGAACTGCTCGATCTCCAGGAAGTCGGCGTCGTCGCCGCCGGGCCCGGACTCGACCGCGCCGCCGTGCCGTCCGACACCGGCGACGGCGTCGGGGTCGTCCTGGCCCACGAGGTTGCCCGCGACCTGTTCGAAGGTGGCCCGCACGGTCGCGCCGGGCGGCGGGAACAGCGGGCGCAGTTCGCCCTTGTCGACCTGGGGGCGGCCTCGTCTGCGGCGGCCCGCGAGGATCCGCTCCGGGCGCAGCAGGGTGCCCAGCAGGCCGCGGATCTCGTCGACGGCCTGTCCGGGGACCTTGCCGACGAGGTAGGCGACCGTGCGCAGCAGGGTGCCGAGGACGAGCCGGACAAGGATCCAGGGCAGCTGTGCCGTACGCGCGTTGACGAGGAGGGTGTAGACGGCGCCCGCCTTGTCGACCTTGTGCGGGGAGGCGGCGGTACGGCCCACGCAGTCGACGGTGCGGCGCTCGCGGGAGGCGGCCTCGGCGTGCCGGACGACCGCTTCGGGGGCGACGAGGACGCGGTGTCCGGCGGCTTGGGCACGCCAGCACAGGTCGACGTCGTCGCGCATGAGGGGCAGTCGTCGGTCGAAGCCGCCGAGTTCCTCGAAGACGTCGCGCCGGATGAGCATGCCGGCGGTGGACACGGCGAGCACGGGGTGGACGTGGTCGTGCTGGCCCTGGTCCTGCTCGCGGCGGTCCAGGCCGGTCCAGCGGCGGCCGGAGTTGGCGATGGTGACGCCGACCTCGAGGAGCGCCCGGCGGTCGTACCAGCCGCGGAGCTTGGGGCCGATGACGGCGACTTCCTGGCCGAGCTCCTGTTCGTTCTCCACGACGCGGAGCAGCTGGGCCAGGGCGTCGGGCTCGGGGGCCGAGTCGTCGTGCAGCAGCCACAGCCACTGCTGGGGCTCGCCGTGCGGGAGCTCCGGCATGTCGTACGCGTCGTCGCGCCAGGTGCGGGTGACCGGGTCCCAGCCGCTGGGGCGCTTCAGGTAGGGCAGGTCGTCCGGAGTGAGCACACCCGCGTTGCGGGATGCCTCCTCGACGGCCTGGCCGAAGCCGGTGCGCCGGGCGAGGTGCAGCACCCGGTCGGCGCCGAGTGCGTCGGTGAGCAGCTGGGCGGAGTCGTCCGCGCTGCCGGTGTCGGCCGCCACGGCGTTCTGCACGGGGCGTTCCTGGCCGAGCAGCCCGGCGAGCGCCTCGGGCAGCCAGCGGGCGCCGTCGTGGGAGACGAGCACCGCGGTCACCACGTGGCGCGGGAACTCAGGGGTAGCAGCGTCGTGTTGGGCGGCTGCCGTATGGCTGTGCACGGACATCGAGGTACGGGCCCCGGTTCGATGGACTGCGGTGGACGCCTGTGTCCGGCGGGGACAGCGGGACGTCTCGGACGAGGGCCCACACTAACGGCTGGGCAGCACAGCGGCCCGCCGCCTGTGGATAACCCACCTGCGACGGGCCGTTCGTTACGTGTCGGTACGGATGGATCAGTACATGGATCGGTACCGAGAGGTGTGCGCCGATCGGTCGGACGGCGGCCTTCTCTCGTTCGGACGGCGGCCTTCTGTCGGTCAGACGGCGGCCTTCTTCAGACGGCGGCGTTCACGCTCGGACAGGCCGCCCCAGATGCCGAACCGCTCGTCGTTGGCGAGCGCGTATTCGAGGCACTCGGAGCGGACCTCGCAGGCGAGACAGACCTTCTTGGCCTCGCGGGTGGAGCCGCCCTTCTCGGGGAAGAAGGACTCGGGGTCGGTCTGGGCGCACAGCGCGCGCTCCTGCCAGCCGAGTTCCTCGTCCGCGTCGTCGACCAGCAGTTGCTGCACCAGCTCGGTCATGTGCGCCCCTCGTCTGTCTTTCGCGTCCCCGTGATGCTGCCGTTCACTGTTGTCGGCTGAACGACACGAGTGAAATTACAAGTGTGCCGATCCGGGCCAGTCAAGCCGAGATCTGCTATTGAGCCCCTTATTCACTCTGCGGAACCAAGGCTATGCGGAAAGTGTTCAAATCGACATAAACCCTGACAGCCTCAGAAGTTCACACCGAGCCCTCGATCCACTACCGAGAAGGACGTCGAGAAGTTCGATCTCGTTCCGACACGGGACCCCGAAGCGAACCGGATCACATTTGGATCACGGGGGTCGCATCGAGGTTTGTGCGCCCGGTTGTGCGCCATGTGTCCGGGGCGGCTCCTGAACAAACCTTTCGCCCCACAGATGAACCGGATGAGGTGAAACATTTCTCATATAGCGGACACCAAGTTGACAGTCAGGGTGTGAGCCGGTGTCCTTGTGGGCATGCTCGCGAACTTGGCACTCACCTCGACCCGCACTGCCGGGTCCCACGGTGCTGCCCGCGCTCGCTGTAGCTGTTGTTGCTGTCCCAGCTGTTGAGCCCTACCGCGCTCCGGCTGCCTCGCCCCCCAGGGGCGACCTCTCGCCCGCACTGAGGCGAATCCCCTCCCCGTCCGCGATCCGGACGGAAATGGCCGCGACACCCCAGCACTCTCACGCCGAGGAACCACCGCACCCCATGAACAGCGACAACGACCTCCAGATCGCCGGCGACATCCTCGAAGTACCGCACCTGCTCCAGCCGCCGCGCGAGCACCCCGCCACCGTGGCCGAGTTCGTCGGCCTCGCCCGCTCCATCGCCGCCGACCGCTCGCAGTGGGCGCACCTCGTCCAGTACGACGCGACGTCCCGCTGGTACCACCGGCTGCGCACCGGCCCCGGTTACGAGGTGTGGCTCCTTTCCTGGGTGCCCGGGCAGGGCAGCGGGCTGCACGACCACGGCCGCTCCTCCGGCGTACTCACCGTCCTGGAGGGCGCGCTGACGGAGCGCACGGAGCGTGACACGCGCGCGTTGAAGGCGGGATCGCAACGGGTGTTCGCGCCCGGCTACGTCCACGAGGTCGTCAACGACTCCCTGGAACCGGCCGTGAGCCTGCACGTCTATTACCCCGGGCTCACCGAGATGCCGATGCACGCGGCGCGCTGCGCGGTCGCCGAGGTCTCGTAACCGCCTCACGCGTTGTCGGACCCGCCTGCGAGACTGAGCACCATGCGCATTGTGGTTCTGGCAGGCGGCATCGGTGGTGCCCGGTTCCTGCGTGGTCTCCAGCGGGCCGTGCCGGACGCGGACATCACGGTCATCGGCAACACCGCGGACGACATCCACCTCTTCGGGCTGAAGGTCTGCCCGGACCTCGACACGGTGATGTACACCCTCGGCGGCGGTATCAACGAGGAGCAGGGCTGGGGTCGGGCCGAGGAGACCTTCCACCTCAAGGAGGAGCTCGCGGCCTACGGGGTCGGGCCGGCGTGGTTCGGGCTCGGCGACCGCGACTTCGCGACGCACATCGTGCGGACGCAGATGCTGGGCGCGGGCTATCCGCTCAGCGCCGTGACGCAAGCCCTGTGCGACCGGTGGAAGCCCGGTGTCCGGCTGATCCCCATGTCCGACGACCGCGTGGAGACGCATGTCGCCGTCGAGATCGACGGTGAGCGCAAGGCGATCCACTTCCAGGAGTACTGGGTGCGGCTGCGCGCCTCCGTGCCGGCCGAGGCCATCGTGCCGGTCGGCGCGGAGCAGGCCAAGCCGGCGCCCGGGGTGCTCGAGGCGATCTCCGAGGCGGACGTCGTGCTCTTTCCGCCGTCCAACCCCGTCGTGTCCATCGGCACGATCCTCGCCGTGCCCGGCATCCGGGAGGCCATCGCCGACGCGGGCGTGCCCGTGGTCGGCCTCTCCCCCATCGTCGGGGGCGCGCCCGTGCGGGGCATGGCCGACAAGGTGCTGGCTGCGGTCGGCGTCGAATCGACCGCTGCGGCGGTCGCCGAGCACTACGGCTCGGGGCTCCTCGACGGCTGGCTCGTCGACACGGTCGACGCGGGGGCCGCGGAGCGGGTCGAGGCGGCGGGAATCCGGTGCCGGGCCGTGCCGCTGATGATGTCCGACCTCGACGCCGCCGCGCAGATGGCACGCGAGGCGCTGGCGCTGGCGGAGGAGGTGCGGACGCCTTGAGCGGACAACTCCCTTCGGAGGACGGGCTTGCGGGCGACGACAACGTCGCTTCCGGGTACCGGGTCTGGGCGTTGGCCGGGGTTCCCGAGGTTCGTCGGGGCGATGACCTCGCCAAGCTGATCGCCGTCGCCGAGCCCGGGCTCGTCGACGGGGATGTCCTTCTCGTCACCTCGAAGATCGTGTCCAAGGCGGAAGGGCGCGTGATCGAGGCCGGCGACCGCGAGGCCGCCATCGACGCCGAGACCGTACGGGTCGTGGCGCGCCGCGGGACCCTGCGGATCGTCGAGAACCGGCAGGGGCTCGTGATGGCCGCCGCCGGGGTCGACGCCTCCAACACCCCCGCCGGGACCGTGCTGTTGCTGCCGGAGGACCCCGACGCGTCCGCGCGGGCGATCCGGGCCGGACTGCGCGACACCCTCGGGGTCGATGTCGGCGTCGTGATCACCGACACCTTCGGCCGGCCCTGGCGCACCGGCGTCACCGACGTCGCCATCGGGGCCGCGGGCGTACAGGTGCTCGACGATCTACGGGGCGGCACCGACGCGTACGGCAATCCGCTGAGCGCCACCGTCGTCGCCACCGCCGACGAACTCGCCGCCGCCGGTGACCTGGTCAAGGGCAAGGCCGCCGGGCTGCCCGTCGCCGTCGTGCGCGGACTGCCCCAGGTGATCACCGAGGACGACGGCGAGGGGGCGCGGGCGATCGTGCGGGGCGGACGCGACGACATGTTCCGGCTCGGCACGTCCGAGGCCGTACGGGAAGCGGTCACGCAGCGGCGCACCGTACGGGCCTTCACGGACGAGCCGGTCGACCCGGGGGCGGTACGGCGGGCCGTGGCCGCGGCGGTCACGGCGCCCGCGCCGCACCACACGACACCGTGGCGGTTCGTCCTGCTCGAGTCCGAGGAGTCACGGACGCGGCTGCTCGACGCCATGAAGGACGCGTGGATCGCGGATCTACGACGGGACGGGAAGAGCGAGGAGTCCATCGCCAAGCGGGTGCGGCGGGGCGATGTGCTGCGCCGTGCGCCGTATCTCGTGGTGCCGTGTCTGGTCATGGACGGGTCCCACACATACGGGGACGCGCGGCGCGACGGGGCCGAGCGGGAGATGTTCGTCGTCGCCGCCGGGGCGGGTGTGCAGAACTTCCTCGTCGCGCTCGCCGGGGAGCGGCTGGGCTCCGCGTGGGTGTCGTCGACCATGTTCTGCCGAGAGGTCGTACGGGATGTGCTGGGGCTGCCTGAGGGGTGGGACCCGATGGGGGCCGTCGCCGTCGGGCATGCGGCCGAGGAACCGAGGGCTCGGCCGGAGCGGGATGCTGCGGCATTCTTCGAGGTGCGGTGAGGGGGCGTCGGGAGCGCCTACTCTCGTAGGGCACCCCCTGGCGCCCGTGGCACCCGAGCACTTCTAGGAACTCATCCGTGGCTGGTCGTTTCGCTCCGCGGCCGACGCGTACGACTGTGCGCGGCGGGGATGTCGGCGTGCCCGGGGGTGTGCCTCGGCAGGCCGACGGGGTCGGGCTCAGTCGTACGTGGACTCCGCCCGGGCCGCTCGATCTCGGGCTCGTGCTCGGGCCGCTGCGGCGGGGGCCTGCCGATCCGACCTTCCGTGCGACGCCGGACGGGTCCGTGTGGCGGGCCAGCCTGACGCCCGCCGGGGCCGGGACCCTGCGGGTCTCGTTGCGGGGCGGGGTGGTGCGGGGTGAGGCGTGGGGGCCTGGGGGCGAGTGGCTGCTCGAACAACTGCCCGAGATGCTTGGCGCGGCGGACGATCCCGGCGCCTTCGAGCCGCGCCATCGGGTGGTCGCCCATGCGCGGCATCGACGGCCGGGGTTGCGGCTGACCCGTACCGGGCTGGTGCTGGAGTCGCTCATTCCGTCTGTGCTGGAGCAGAAGGTCACCACCGACGAGGCTTATCGAGCGTGGCGGTTGCTCGTACGGAAGTACGGGGAGCCGGCGCCGGGGCCCGCGCCGGAGCGGATGTATGTCATGCCGGCGCCGCGGACCTGGGCGCTGGTCCCGTCCTGGGAGTGGCATCGGGCCGGGGTCGACAACAAGCGGGCGTCGACGATTCTGCGGGCCGTTCGGGTGGCTGGGCGGCTCGAGGAGGCGGTGGGGATGGAGCCGGGGGCCGCGCAGGCGCGGTTGGAGTTGGTGTCCGGGATCGGGCCGTGGACCTCGGCGGAGACCGTGCAGCGCAGTCATGGGGCGGCGGATTCGGTGACGGTCGGGGATCTTCATCTGCCGGGGATCGTGGGGTATGCGCTGGCGGGGGATCGTGAGGCGGATGACTCCGTGATGTTGTCGCTGCTGGAGCCGTATGCGGGGCAGCGGCATCGGGCGGCTCGGTTGATTCTGTTGTCGGGGCGTACGCCGGCGCGGCGGGCTCCGCGGATGCGGCGGGGGGATATCGGGCGGTTGTGAGGGGGCGAGTGTGGGGTGCGGGTGGGGGTGGGAGGTTTTCGCCCCCGCCGCCCCTACCCGTCCCATCCTTCCGGGGCTCCGCCCCGGACCCCGCCAGGGGCGCTGCGCCCCCTGGACCCCCGCACGGGGGCTTCGGCCCCCCTGGCCCCCCGCACGGGGGCTTCATCCCCCCTGTACCGCGCACGGGGGCTGCTCCCCCTGGACCGCGCACGGGGGCTGCTCACCCTGGACCCGCACACGGGCGCTTCGTTCCCCTTCACGGGGGCTGCTCACCCTGGACCCTCGCACGGGGGCTGCGCCCCCAACCCCCGCACGGGGTTGTCATCCCCCCTTGAACCCGCGCACGGGGCGCTTCGTCCCCCTACCCGCGCACGGGGCGCTTCGTCCCCCTGGACGCCCGCACGGGCGCTGCGTCCCCAGCCCCGCCTCGCTCGAAGGGCTCGTACTCAAACGCCGGACGGGCTGGAAGGGCAAGTCCCGCCTACTGGTCCGAGGAGAAGCGGACCGCGCCCCCGGGAATCCGGGCGTCGCACCACACCCGTACGCCCTCGCGGAGTTCGTTGTCCGGGCCGATTTCCGCGCCGTCGCCGATGACCGTTCCGGTGAGGATGGTGCGTTCGCCGATGTGGGCGCGGGCGCCGATGAGGGAGTCGGTGATGACGGCACCGGGTTGGACGACGGCGCCCTCCAGGATCGTGCTGCCCGTGACGCGGGCGCCCTCGCCGACGTATGCGCCGTCACCGACGACCGTGCCGCCGGTCAGCTTGGCGTCCGGGGCGACGGTGGCCGTGGGCAGGATCAGGCGGTCGCCGCAGCGGCCGGGGACGGCCGGCGAAGGGGCGCGGCCGAGGACAAGGTCCGCGGAGCCGCGTACGAAGGCCTGCGGGGTGCCCAGGTCGAGCCAGTAGGTGGAGTCGACCATGCCCTGGAGGTGGGCTCCCGCGGCCAGCAGGTCGGGAAAGGTCTCGCGCTCCACCGAGACCGGGCGGCCCTCGGGGATCGTGTCGATGACCGAGCGGCGGAAGACGTACGCCCCCGCGTTGATCTGGTCGGTGACGATCTCCTCGGGGGTCTGGGGTTTCTCCAGGAAGGCCGTTACGCGGCCGGTGGCGTCCGTGGGGACCAGGCCGTATGCGCGCGGGTCCTCGACACGGGTGAGGTGGAGGGAGACGTCCGCGCCCGTCGTCTCGTGCGTACGGACCAGGGCCCGGATGTCCAGGCCGGTGAGGATGTCGCCGTTGAAGATCAGTACCGGGTCGTCGGGGCCCGAGTGGAGGCGCGCGGCCACGTTGCGGATGGCTCCGCCGGTGCCGAGGGGCTCCTCCTCGGTGACGTACTCGATGTGGAGACCCAGCGCCGAGCCGTCACCGAAGTACGGCTCGAAGACCTCGGCCAGGTAGGAGGTCGCCAGGACGATGTGCTCGACGCCTGCCGCCCTCGCCCGCGCCAACTGGTGCGTGAGGAAGGGGACCCCGGCCGCCGGAACCATCGGCTTGGGGGTGTTGACCGTGAGCGGGCGCAGCCGGGTGCCTCTGCCGCCGACCAGGAGGATCGCTTCTGTCACCTGTCGTCTCTGCTTCCTGCCGGGACCGGCCGAAGGGTGCTTCGGCCGGCCAGTGTATGCAGTCCGTTCGATGGTGCCTTCGACGGCAGTGGGGTGTCCTCGATGGCTGTGGGGGAGGGAGAGAGACCCGCACGACTGGCTCTGTTCCGGTGCCCTCCGGCCTTCAGCGGCCCTGGTAGCGGGCCGCGTCCTTCCGAGCCGAGCCGAGCTTGCCGTAAAGGGCCCGTCCTGGGCACTCCGTGGCGAACCCGTCCCGATGGCCGGAGATCACGTTCAGTCGTACGTTCTTTCCTTTTCGGTAGAGATTGCCACCGCCGGAGGTCAGGTATGTCTTGCCCTTCGGATTGGCTCCGAAGAGACCGAGCTTCCATGCGGTGAGCCGTGCGATGGCGGTCAGCGCGGCGGCGGACGGCTTCGCCTTGCCGAAGCTGCCGAGGACCGCGATCCCCATGCTGTTGGCGTTGAAACCGAGGGTGTGGGCGCCCATGACGGCCTTCGCCACGCCCCCGGCACGGCCTTCGTAGATGTTTCCGCACTTGTCGACGAGGAAGTTGTAGCCGATGTCGCGCCAGCCACTGCTCACTACGTGGTAGCGGTAGATACTGCGGATGACCGAAGAAGCTTGCGAGCAGCGGTAGTTGTTGCCGGATGCGGAGTGGTGGACGAAGGCGGCCTTCACCTTTTTGGTGTAGACGAAGCCGCGCTCGCGCAGGCTCTCGTTCGCACCCCAGCCGCGCCGGGTGATGATCTTCGGGCGCTCGCCGATGTACGGCTTCACCATCGGCTCGCCCTGGTTCAGTGCGAGGGCCTCCCGCTCGGTCTCGCTCTTGGAGAGCGCCGGGATCTCGGTGGCGCCGAGGGGCGCGAGGGCGGCGTTCGCGGCGCTCGCGGAGGCCGTTTGGACGGTGGAGGCACCCAGGTCGGCGCTCAGTACGCCGGTGCGCCCCGCGTCCGCCTGAGTGTCCTTCGTGGTGTCCTCCGAGGTGTCGTCCGACGGGGGCTCCGCGCCGGGGTCCACGAGTTCCAGGCGCAGGCCTTTGGGGAGTGGCCGGCCGCCGGGCAGCGGCGCCCTTTGGTCCACCTCCGCCTGGACGCGCACCTCTACGCCGTCCGAGTCGCCCACCCACAGCGGCGCCGTGGAGCCGCGCACCCGGCCCGAGTCACGCTCGGCGGTGTCCGGGTCGGCCGCGTGCTCGTGGTTGTGGGTCTCGACGTCCTGCCATGAGGACCAGTCGGTGGTTCCGGTGGCACGGGTACGGACCTGGACCCGGCCGTGGAGTTCGGCGCCCGGATCGTCCCAGATGACGCCGACGAGCGAGAACGACCGTACGTCCCGTCTGCCGAGCCCCTGTTCGGGCGCGGCCGAACCGAACGCGCGTACGCCGGCCAGCGGGACGAGGGGGAGGGATTGGGTGCTGCCCTGGACGGCGGGCTCGGTCGTCGCCGCCTGGAGTCCGGGGCCGGCCTGTGCCGGGGCGGACAGGGCCATGGGAAGGGCGAGAGCGGCCGCGCACGTGACGCCGACCGAGGAAGCAAGGAATCCACGCATGCCCCCGATCGTGGACATAGTCATACAAATCTGTCCATTGGTGAATTGACGGACCGTCGGGGCACGCTCGGCCGAACCGGTGGCCCGGCAGCCGCGTCGCACCGGCCGCCCCCGCGTACGCTTGCGCGCGTGAACGCCACCGACCGCACCCCTGCCGACCTGCTGCGATCCGCGCTCGCCGTGGACCCCGCGCGCCCCCTGGTGACCTTCTACGACGACGCCACCGGTGAACGTGTCGAATTGTCCGTGGCCACCTTCGCCAATTGGGTGGCCAAGACCGCGAATCTCCTCCAGGGCGAGCTGTCCGCCGAGCCCGGCGATCGGCTGGCACTGCTGCTGCCCGCGCACTGGCAGACGGCGGTATGGCTGCTCGCGTGCTCCTCGGTGGGTGTGGTCGCGGATGTCGGGGGTGATCCGGCTGCCGCCGACCTCGTGGTCAGTGGGCCGGACACGCTGGACGCCGCGCGTGCGTGCTCCGGGGAGCGGGTCGCGCTCGCGCTGCGCCCGCTCGGGGGGCGCTTCCCGCAGACCCCCACGGGGTTCGCCGACTACGCCGTGGAGGTGCCGAGTCAGGGGGACCGGTTCGTGCCGTACGCGCCGGTGGACCCGGAGGAACCTGCGTTGATCGTCGCCGGGGCCGGGCACACGGGTGCCGAGGTCGTCGAGCGGGCCCGCGCCGATGCGGGGCCGCTCGGGCTGACGGGGCCTGGTTCACGGCTGCTGTCGGGGCTTCCGTATGACACGTGGGAGGGGCTGAGCGCGGGGTTGTACGCGCCGCTCGCGGCCGGGGCGTCCGTGGTGCTGTGCCGGAATCTGGAGCGGCTGGGCGAGGATGCGCTGGCCAAGCGGGTCGAGAGTGAGCGGGTGACGGCGACGGCGCTCCGCTAGGGGGGAGTCGGCAACCGACGACAACGCCGCAGATGTGCGCACCAGGCCCCGCGTCTGCGGCATGATCCGCCGGACAGGCCCTAGGGGGCGGGTGTTGGTTGCGGGGATTTCTTTCCCGGCCGGGCGCTCCTGCGGGGATCCGTAGCGCCGTGCCGCGGAGGTTGCCTGGAAGCTGCGGGGCCGTCGTGGCTGGGCGCGCAGTTCCCCGCGCCCCTGACAAGGCCCGGCCCCCGGGCGCCAACCAGATGCGCACCCACGCCCCACCCAGGCCCGCCAGAAGGCCGTCTCGAAACTGCCGGGCCGCCGTGGCTGGGCGCGCAGTTCCCCGCGCCCCTGACGGGGCCCGGTCCACCGGACGGGCGTGCACCCGCGCAGGGCGTCGGCCGCGCCCCCTGACGCGGGTCGGCCGGGGTCATCCGTTTGGCGCAGTATCGGTCACCCCCATGGGCGGCCCCGGGACATGGTCGTAGGAGCACGCACGGTCGCACGGGACGCTCGTATGCCATGAGGGGGGACTCAGACGTGATCGACAGCGCAGGCACGTCTTCCGGGGAGCCGGAGGGGCAGGGAATGGGGGCGTCACCGACCGGCGACGGGCTCATACGCCGGCGGCGGCGCTGGCTGCGGTACTCGGCCCTCGGTCTCACCGTCCTCGTACTCGGCGCCGCCGGGATCGGCTGGGCCGTGTACGAGAAGCTGAACGCGAACATCACGCCGGACGAGGCCGCCGCCGCCGAGCTCGCCCGCTACGAGAAGGAGCGGCCCACCGCGCTGGTGCGCGACGCGCAGAACATCCTGCTGATCGGGTCGGACTCGCGGGCGGGGGACAGGAACCAGCAGTACGGGAGGGATACCGGGACCGAACGGTCGGACACCACCATTCTGTTGCATCTCGCAGCGAACCGGCTCAGCGCGACCGCCGTCTCGCTGCCCCGCGATCTGATGGTGGACGTGCCGAGCTGCCGCCGGCCCGACGGCAGCCGCACCCGGCCCATGTTCGCGATGTTCAACTACGCCTTCGAGACGGGCGGTTCGGCCTGCACGATCCGGACCGTCGAGAAGCTCACCGACATCCGCGTCGACCACCACGTGGTCGTGGACTTCAGCGGGTTCAAGGACATGGTCGACGCCGTGGACGGCGTCGAGGTGTGCCTGAAGGAGCCCATCGACGACGAGGACGCCAAGCTGAAGCTGCCCGCGGGCAAGGTGCTGCTCGACGGTGAACAGTCCCTCGGCTACGTACGCGCCCGCAAGAGCCTCGGCAACGGCAGCGACACCGACCGCATGGAACGTCAGCAGCGATTCCTGGGCGCGCTGGTCAACAAGGTGCAGACCAACGGCGTCCTGCTCAATCCGACGAAGCTCTATCCCCTGCTCGACGCGGCCACCTCGTCGCTCACCACGGACCCGGGTCTGGCGAGCCTGCGCGGTCTGTACGACCTGGTTCGCGGCCTGCGCGATATCCCCGCGGAACGTGTGCAATTCCTGACGGTGCCGCGGACTTCGTACGTCAACAACCCCAATCGCGACCAACTTGTGGAACCCGAGGCCGACAAGCTCTTCGCGCGGCTGCGCGAGGACGCGCCGGTGGCCGTCACTCAGGACCTTCCGGATCATTCCGCCGACATGAGCAGAAATACGGCATCGGGACGTCCAGACAGTGCGGAGAACTCGAACAGGGGTGGTGATGAAGGCACGTACGACTCCACATTCGACTACGAAGAGGAGTCGCACGACGACGGGAAGTCGGGCGGAAAGCGGGCTTCCGGATCCGCCGACACCGCCACTCCCGCCCCGACTTTCCGCGGGAACACGGCGGCCGAGGACGCCTGCGAGTAAAGCGCACACCAAGCGGGGAACCCCGGAACTAAGAAGTCTCTGAGAAATAGGGCGGATTGCCCAGTTGTAGGCACATCGAATTCGTCACCTCCGTCGCTGGACATCGAACTGGGCGGATAGTGTGAGCGATCCGGTGCACCCGGCCACGAGGTCCGTCCTGGGGGTCGCGCACTGGTTGACCGAGACCCGAGCGCCTTTTGAGGGGGAAGGGCGCCGCGTGGCCCCGACGGAGGATTCAGACAACCGTGGACGCGCAAGGCCGTGGGCGGGCGGACGACATCGATCCCGCAGACCAGTGGGTACTCAATCCGAGCACCGGCGAATACGAACTGCGACTGACTCCTTCCGCACCGCAGTCGGGAGTTCCCAGACCGCGCCGCGGATCACCCGCGGAAGCCGCGGGGGGAAGGCGTGCGCGTAGCGCGCCGAGTCGTGAGAATCCCGCGGCTCCGGGCGCCGGCGTGCCCGGGCCGCGCCGACGCCGCGGCACCCCGGAGGAACCGCCGCCGGGCCGCCGCCGCACGCGGACGAAGCCCAAGAAGTCGAGGGCGAAGAAGATACTGCTGTGGACCGGCGGCACCATGGCCTTCGTCCTGGTGGGCGTCTCGGCCGCCGCGTACGCCTACCTCAAGCACCTCGAGGGCAACGTCAGCACGACGGACGTCGGCAGCGCGGGCAAGAAAGGCTTCAGCAAGGACGAGGCCTTCAACATCCTGATCATCGGCACGGACAAGCGCACCGGCTCGGGCAACGAGGGCTACGGTGACTCGGGCAGCGTCGGGCACGCCGACACCACCATCCTGCTGCACGTCGCCAAGGACCGTACGAACGCGACCGCATTGAGCATTCCGCGTGACCTGATCGTCGACGTGCCCGACTGCACGACGAAGGACTCGGACGGCACCGAGACGGTCATCCCTGGGACGCAGAACGTCCGCTTCAACACGAGCCTCGGCCAGGACGGCCGGGACGCGGGCTGCACCATGCGCACGGTCAAGGAGGCCACGGGCATCACGCCCGACCACTTCATGATGGCCGACTTCAACGCGGTCAAGACGCTGACCACGGCCGTGGACGGCGTCAAGGTGTGCCTCGCCAAGGACGTCGACGACCCCGACTCGCACCTCAAGCTGTCCAAGGGCGAGCACACGATCCAGGGTGAGACGGCGCTCGCCTTCCTGCGCACCCGGCACAGCTTCGGCAACGCGGGCGACCTCGACCGCATCAAGGTGCAGCAGCAGTTCCTGGCTTCGCTGATGCGCAAGATGTCCTCCAGCGACACCCTCACCAGCCCCACCAAGCTGGTGAAGCTGGCGGAGGCCGCCACCAAGGCGCTGACCGTGGACACCGGCATCGGCAAGGTCAGCACGCTCAAGGACGTGGCCCTGGAGCTGAAGCAGGTGCCGCCGAAGAACATCTCCTTCACCACGGTGCCGGTCATAGACAACCCCGCCGAGACGGTCAAGGCGACGGTCGTCGTCAACCCGACCACCGCTCAGCCGGTCTTCGACCTGATCAGGGACGATGTGTCGTTCACCGCGGTGAAGCAGAAGGCCAACAAGGAAAAGGCCGCGGTGGCAGCCCGCCTCAAGGGCACCCAGTCCGACGCCGCCGACATCCGGGTCAACATCTACAACGGCGGTGCCGAAGCCGGCAGCGCACAGGAGACTCTCAACTGGCTGCAGAATGAAGAGGGCGTGACCAAGTCCAGCCAGCTCGGAAACGCCGACGAAACACTTAGCAAGACGACCCTCGAGTACTCTCCCGACCAGGCCGATCAGGCACGCAAACTGGCGGACCTCATGGGGCTGTCAGGCTCGGCGATGAAGCCTGGCAAGAGCGAGACGAACTCACAGGGTCTGCCCGCGATCGTGCTGACCCTGGGCAAGGACTTCAAGGGCGCCGGGGTGTCCATGACGACGCCGACGACAGCGCCTTCGACTGTCGAGAAGTCCACGGCGGACAAGACGGTGTGCGCCAGTTGATGACCTAACGGGTCCGTCAAGCGTCTAAGAAGACGCAGGAGTGTCCGAAGCGGCCGCGGAGGCGTCCGCACCGGACGCAGGCGCGACCGCACCGGACGCAGGGGTGTCCGCACCGGACGCAGGGGTGTCCGGTGCGACGCGCGCGCGTCCGGCAGAGCGCGGGACGACGGACCCGTTTGTCAGGTGCAGGGTGGGGAGGGGCAGGAAGATGGCGCGAAGCGGTGTGCGTGGGGAGGGGGCTCGACCACGTGTCCGGCAGGCCGGTGATCTGGGCTGGGACGACAGCCTGTACGACAAGGACGGGAATCCCGTCGGCGGAGGCGGCAATCCCCCCGACGGAGGTGGCAATCCTTCCGACGGGCGTAGCAATCCCCCCGGCAGTGGTGGCGATGCCTCCGGCAGAGGCGGCAATCCCGCTGACGGAGGCGGCGATTCCACCGGCAAAGGTGGCAATCCACCTGGCGGAGACGGCGACTCCGCCCACGGGAGCGGCGGTCGTGCGGGCGAGAAGGGCGGCGGCGTTCCGCCGTCCGAACCCGGGGGCCAGGGCCGGCACGGCGGTGGCAGGGGGCTGCCGCGGCGCAGACGTCGCGTCCTGCGCTGGTCGGCGACGGTCCTGTCGGTACTGATACTTGGGACCGCGGGTGCCGGTTACCTCTACTACCAGCATCTGAACGACAACATCAAGAAGGAAGACCTGTACCTCGGCGACGACAAGGACCGGCCGGCCAAGAGCAAGGCGAACGCGGCCGGGCAGACCCCGCTGAACATCCTTCTGATCGGCTCGGACGCCCGGGACACCAAGGAGAACCAGGAACTCGGCGGCGCCAAGTACGCTATCGGCTCCCCCCCGCTCGCGGACGTCCAGATGCTGCTGCACCTCTCCGCCGACCGCACCAACATGTCGGTGGTCAGCATGCCGCGCGACACGCTGGTGGACATCCCCAAGTGCACGGACCCGGACAACGACGAGGTGTACGAGGCGTCCACCGTGCCGGTGATGACCAACCGGTCGCTGGGGCGCGGCGGTCCGGGCTGCACGGTGGCCACCTGGGAGAAGCTGACCAAGATCCACATCGATCACTTCATGCAGATCGACTTCTCGGGTGTGGTGTCGATGGCGGACGCGATCGGCGGCGTCCCGGTCTGTGTGGACGCCAACATCTACTCCAAGGACAGCAAGGGCCACGGTTCCGGGCTGAAGCTGACGGAGGGCACGCACTCCGTCAAGGGCGAGCAGGCCCTGCAGTGGCTGCGGACGCGGTACGGCTTCAAGGACAACACCGACATCGGCCGGGCCGAGGCCCAGCACCAGTACATGAACTCGATGGTCCGCCAGCTGCGCAAGAACGCCACGATCACCAACCCGGGCAAGCTGCGCAGCCTCGCGGAGACGGCCACCAACGCGCTGACCGTCGACAAGGGCCTGGGCACCGTGAAGGAGCTCTACGATCTCGGCACCCAGCTCAGGAAGGTCGAGCCGAAGCGGATCACGATGACCACGATGCCCTGGCAGTGGGCGGTCTCGGACCCGAATCGCGTGGAGCCCAAGCCGGTCGAGGCCGAACAGCTGTTCCGGCTGGTCCGTGAGGACATCGCGCTCGACGGCAAGGACAAGAAGAAGGCGACGGCCAAGGAGACGGCATCCTCCGACCCGGCCGCGGCGGACGACGAGATCGGCGTGACCGTGCAGAACGGCACCCGGACCGACACGCTGGCTCCGGTCGGCGGGCGTGCGCGCACGGTGAGCCAGTTGCTCGTCGACGAGGGCTTCACCAAGGCGTCGGCGGAGACGACGACGGCGACCTCCGAGGCCACCACGGTGATCCGCTACCCGAGCGCCGACCTTGAGGGCGACGCCCGCGCGGTCGCCAAGGCGCTGGGGATTCCGACGAGTTCGGTGAAGAAGTCGACGGACGTCTCCGGTGTCACGCTCGTGGTCGGCGCCGACTGGCGCGACGGTACGACGTACGAGGCACCGGTGGAGGACGACACCACCCCGGAGTCCGCGGACGCGCTCAACGGCGCCGACACCGGCGCCTGCATGCATGTGAACCCGGACTACACCTGGTCGTAGGCGGGTTGGGTGAACAGTTGGGCCCCTCTCGGATCGAGAGGGGCCCAACTGCTGTACAAAAAGCCTTAGTTGGAGGCCTCGGCGGAGGTCTCGGCAGAACTGAGAACCGCCGGGCGACGCGAGGCGATGACCTTCTTCGCCAGCGCCTTCGGGCTGGTGAGGAAGCCGAAGCCCCACGACATGTGCATCGTCGCGAGGGCGACGGGGATCTGGGCGCGGGCCTTCAGCGGCAGCCCCTTGCCCGCAGGCAGCGAGCCCGCGACTATCGCCGCGAGATAGCCGCCGGGGATCAGGAAACCCCAGGGCGTCAGCGCCGCGCCCACCACGACGCCCGCCGCGATCGCGCACACGGCGGTCGGCGGGGCGAGGTAGCGCAGGTTGATGGAGCCCTCGTGGTAGCGGGCGACGACATGCCGCCAACGCCCGTAGTCCTTGTACTGCTTGGCGAGTGCCTTGACCGACGGTCGCGGCCGGTACGACACCTTCAGCTCGGGCGAGAACCAGATCAGCCCGCCCGCCTCCCGGATCCGGAAGTTCAGCTCCCAGTCCTGGGCGCGGATGAACTCCTCGTTGTAGCCGCCCTGCCGCTCCAGCGCCTCGCGCCGGAAGACACCGAGGTACACCGTCTCCGCCGGTCCCGCCTCGCCACCCGTGTGGAAGGCGGCGTTGCCGACGCCGATCTTCGAGGTCATCGCGGCGGCGACCGCGTGCTCCCAGTCGTTCTCGCCCTCGGCGTGCATGATGCCGCCGACGTTCTGCGCGCCGGTCTCCTCCAGGAGGCGTACGGCCGTCGCGATGTAGTTCGGCGAGAGCATGCCGTGCCCGTCCACGCGCACGACGACCGGGTGCCGGGACGCCTTGATCGCCGCGTTGAGCGCGGCGGGGGTGCGGCCGGTCGGGTTCGGCACGGTGTGGACGCGCTTGTTCTTATGGGACGCCGTCTCACGGACGAGCTCGGCGGCGATCTCGTCCGTACGGTCCGAGGACGGACCGATGGCGATGACCACCTCCATCTCGCCGTCGTACTGCTGTGCCAGGATCGCTTGGACGGCCCCGCGCAGATGCCGCTCCTCATCGAGGACGGGCATGATCACGGATACGGCGGGGGGCTGCACGTCAGACTTCTCGCTCATCGGACGTCACGTTACCGCGAATGGGGGACACGGGCGCGCGCCGCCCGGTCCACGAGCCGGGCAGCAGATCGTATGGACCTACGGTGCTCACGGATCCCACGCCCAGCCTCGCGGAGGTGTCCCCCCCTTGTCCACGCCGCCCCGGTCCCCCGCCCGCCCCCGGACTCGCCCCCAGCCGTCACCCGCCCGGCGGCCCCCCGTGCAGCGGCCCCCCGTACGGAGGAAGAAGCCGCGCTGGGCCATGCGGGTGGTCACCACGATCTCGGTGGTGGTCCTCGCCTCGGCGGGCATCGGCCACGCGGTCGTCACCAGCCTGGACGCGGAAATCGCACGGGTCGACCCCTTCAAGGACATGAAGAACCGCCCCGCGGCGGGCCACGGCATGAACGTCCTGCTGGTCGGCACCGACGGCCGCGACCGGATCACGGAGGCGGAGCGCCGGAAGTACCGCCTCGGCGGCGCCCCCTGCCACTGCACCGACACGGTCATGATCGTGCACATCGCGGAGGGCCGGGAACGCGCCAGCATCGTGAGCCTGCCGCGCGACTCGTACGCCGAGACGCCCGCGCACACCGACCAGGTCACCGGCGAACAGCACGGCCCGCACCCGCTCAAGCTCAACGCGGCGTACGCGGAGGGCGGCCCGCAGCTGACCGTCCGCACCGTGGAGAGCATGACCCACGTCAAGATCGACCACTATCTGGAGGTCGACTTCACCAGCTTCATGCGGACGGTGGACGTGCTGGGCGGCGTGGAGGTCTGCACCGTACGGCCCTTGAAGGACTCGTACAGCGGACTCGACCTGGCGGCCGGCTCACACACGCTCAACGGCGGGCAGGCCCTCCAGTACGTCCGCTCCCGGCACGTCGACGGGGCCTCCGACCTCGGCCGGATGCAGCGCCAGCAGCGGTTCCTGGCGGCGCTGATCGAGCGGGCCACGTCCTCCGGGGTGCTGCTGAACCCGCTGAAGTTCCGCGACGTCACCCGGGCCGTGCTCGGCTCGGTCCGCGCGGACAAGGGGTTCGGCACGGACGAGTTGCTGGAGCTCGGGCGGGCGATGCGGAACTTCTCCCTCTCCTCCTCCGAGTTCACGACCGTGCCGATCGGGAAGATGGGATACGCCGTCAAGGGCATCGGCTCGACCCTGAAGTGGGACGAAGAGAAGTCCGCCCGCCTCTTCCAGTCGCTGCGCGACGACAAGCCGCTCGCGGCGCCGCGCAAGACGGAGCGCAAGACGGAGCGCGAGGCGGAGCGTGCCAAGGCTTTGAGCGTCGACGTGGCTCCGCAGCAGATCCGGGTCCAGGTGGAGAACGGGACGCCCACGGAGGGCCTCGGCAAACGCGTGGACGGCGCGCTCGCCGCCACCGGGTTCCGTACGACGCGGCAGCCCGTCAACGCGCCCGACCGGACCTTCAAGCGCACCGTCGTCGCCTACGACCCGCGCTGGGACCGCTCGGCGAAGTCCCTCGCGGCCGCGCTGCCCGGCAGCGAGCTGCGCGCGGTCAAGGGGCGGGGGCCGCTGCTCAAGGTGATCGTGGGGGCGGACTTCAAAGAGGTCGAGCGGGTGCAGGCGGAGGATTCGCACCAGGGGGAGTCCGGAGTGGTGACAGGGGATCAGGTGGTTTGTCCGTAGTCACTGCGCGGCGGCGATCTCAGTCGTTCAGGCCCTCCGCCGCGCGCCGCTCCCGCAGCTCCAGGATCGCGCGGCGGCGGGCGAGCCGGTGGGTGCGGCGTATCTGGGCCTCCTGACAGCGGCGCTCGTCGCGCTCGGTCTCCGGGAGCACGGGCGGCACGCGGCGCGGCTTGCCGTCGGCGTCGACGGCGGCGAAGACGAGATAGGCCGTGCCGACCTGCTGGGGCGGCGTGGACTCGTTCCACCGCTCGGCCAGGACGCGGACGCCGACCTCCATGGACGTACGTCCCGTCCAGTTCACCTGGGCCTTCACATGGACGAGGTCGCCTACGCGGACCGGTTCCAGGAAGGCCATCTCGTCCATGGAGGCGGTGACGGCGGGCCCGCCGGAGTGCCGCCCGGCCACCGCGCCCGCCGCGTCGTCGACGAGCTTCATGATGACTCCGCCGTGCACCGTGCCGAGAAGGTTGGTGTCGTTGTGGGACATGATGTGGCTGAGGGTGGTCCGGGACGCGGAGGTCGGCTTGCCGGGAATATCGGATTCCGGGGCGGGCGCCTGGTCTGTCATGCCGTCCACCCTATGTGGGGGGCGCGCAACGCCGTCTTTGCATCAGCTCTGCAACAGGCGTGACGCAGATCTCCCCACTCCCTTGTAAGGCGCACAGTGCGGCCCGGCACACTGGTCCGCATGAATGACTGGCCCGACGGGTGGGACGACAACCGCAACAACGGCGGCAACCGCTACGGACGCGGCAGCGCAGGCGCACAGCCTGAGAGCGCCCGCGTCATGCGGCAGGTTCGGCGCGGCCCGGCGGGGCCCGGTCCGGGTCCGGGCCAGGCCCCGCCGTACGGCGGGGTGCCGCAGCAGCCGTCGTACAACGACGGGCAGGGGTACGACAACGGGTACGACAACGCGTACAACTCCGGCTACAACACCGGGCAGGTCTACGGCACGCCGAACGGCCCCGGCGGTCCGCAGGGCCCCGGCTCCACCGGCGGGTTCGGCCCGCGCCCCGCACCGAACTGGCGGCGGCGCATCAAGTGGACCGCGATCACGCTGGTCACGCTGGCGGTCGTGGTCTCCGTCAGCACGTACTTCTGGGCCGACTCCAAGCTCAACCGTGACGTGGATCTCTCGAAGGTCATCGACCGGCCCGAGGCGGGCGAGGGCACGAACTATCTGATCGTCGGTTCCGACAGCCGCGCCGGCATGTCCGCCGAGGAGAAGAAGAAGCTGCACACCGGGTCCGCCGACGGCAAGCGCACGGACTCGATGATGATCCTGCACACCGGCGACAACGGCTCCACGCTGATCTCGCTGCCGCGTGACTCCGACGTCGAGATACCGACGTACAAGGGGTCCGACTCCGGCAAGACGTACGAGGGCACGGGCCGGCACGTGAAGCTGAACGCGGCGTACGCGGAGGACGGGCCCGAGCTGCTGGTGCGCACCGTCGAGTACAACACCAAGCTGCACATCGACCACTACGTGGAGATCGGCTTCGCCGGATTCGCGAACATCGTCGACTCGGTCGGCGGCGTGGAGATCGAGATCCCCAAGGGCGGCATGAAGGACACCAAGTCCGGCGCCGACTTCGAAGCGGGCAAGCAGACCCTCGACGGCGAGCAGGCCCTCGCGTTCGTCCGTACCCGGTACGCGCTCGCGGGCAGCGACCTGGACCGTACGAAGAACCAGCAGAAGTTCCTCTCCGCCCTGGCCAACCAGGTCGCGACGCCGAGCACGGTCCTGAACCCCTTCAAGCTCTACCCGACCATGAGCGCGGGCCTGGACACCCTCGTCGTCGACAAGGACATGGGCCTGTTCGACCTCGCCGACATGTTCTGGGCGATGAAGAGCGTCAGCGGCGGCGACGGCAAGTCCATGAACATGCCGATCTCCGGCTCCTCGAACGGCAACCTCGTCTGGGACGAGGCCAAAGTCAAGACGCTGGTGAACGAGTTGAAGAACGACCAGAAGGTGACGGTGTCGGGCAACTGACCACCATGACCGACTCCTCTCCCCACCTGCTTTTTGACGCCGTGCTCTGTGACGTCGACAACGTGATCCGCGTCTACGACCCGGCCCCCCTGCACGCCCTGGAACGCGCCGCCGGACTCGCCGAGGGCACCACCATGAAGGTGGCCTTCGCACCCGACACCGTGCTGCCGCTGGTACTCGGCCGGATCACGCCGGACGAGTGGGCGTGGTCGGCCGCGCAGGGCCTGACCGGGCTCGTGTCCGAGGTGATCGCCCTGGAACTGGCCATGGCGCTGGCCCGGTCGCCGTTCCGGGCCGACGAGGCGGTGGTGGCGCTGCTGCGGGGCGCCCGTACCCGGGTGCCGCTGGTCCTCGTCACCAACACGTCCGTGCAACTGGAGGCGGACCTGGAGGTCCTGGGCCTGACCGACCTCGCCGACCACGTGGTCAGCAGCGCGCGGGTCGGGATCGCCAAGCCGGACCGGCGGATCTATGACATCGCCGTGGACCGGGCGGGCGTACCGGCCGAGCGGTGCCTGTTCGTGGACGACACCCTGGAGAACGTGGACGCGGCGACCGCGCTCGGTATGCGGACCGTCCATTACCGCGAGCCGGGGGATCTGCGGCGTGCGCTGAACGGACTGTGATCGGGTGAGTGACGTGGTCAGTCGCGCAGGTTGATCCGCCCCCGGCGGCGCGGGCCGTCCAGCTTCGTGCGGTCCACGGTGGGCTTCGGCGCCGGCTCGGCGGCGATGAGTTTGATCGTGTCCCGCCCGGCCAGCGCCGTGCGCCACTGCCCCAGGTGCGGCCTGCTGCCGCGCGGCCCGGCCGCCTGCTCCCACAGCGTCATGACCGCGTTCTCACGCCGGTCGTCGAGTACCCCGGGCAGCGGTCGCAGGGGCTTGCCGGGGGCCGCGTAGGCGTCCTGGCTCAGTACGCGTCCCACGGCCAGGGCCATTTTGTACCGGTCGCTGTCCACCGTGACGGCACCGGGTGCCGCCAGCGGATCGTGCCAGTCCGGGGTGTCCGCCTGTTCCAGGACCGGCGGGCGGCCCACGAGGCGCACCCCGTCGCAGTCCAGGAGGTACGGGGCCGGGCCCGGTCGGACGGTCCACAGCACGTTCGCCTGGGACACGTCCCCGACGACCAGTCCCAGCGCGTGCAGCCACTGGAAGAGTTCGACGACGGCCACCACCAAGGCGTACCGCTCGGCCGGAGACGGCTGCGCGACGGCCCCCCAGGCGGGCTTGGGAGCCCTCAGCAGATACGACAACTCGGTCAGCCGGGCATCGCCGCGCGAGGTCCGCCAGGTCATCGAGTCCGGGGCGCGGTACATCAGGAAGCCGGTCACCCTGCCGCCGTCCACGACCGGGCACAGCGGCCACGCCGTCTCCCGGTCCAGCCGGTCCCGGTCGGCGGGGGCGAGCCCTTGGCGCAGGGCCACCAGGGCCGCGAGTTCCCCGCCGTTCACCTTCCCCGGCTCGCGGTAGCTCTTGTACAGCAGCCGGCCCGGGCCGTCGACGTCGTACACCTCGCCCTGGCCGCCGTCGCCGACGCGGACGCCGAGGGTGAGCGTGCCGAGCGGGACGTCGACTCCGTCACCGGGGTTCATGGCGTGCCCTCCCAGACGACGACGGCGGTGCGGTCGTCGTCGTACGACTTCACCCGGTACTGGAACTGCCAGAGGAAGTCGGCCGGAGCGGGGACCGTGCCGGTGCCCCACGCGGAGCGCAGGAAGTCCCGCATTCCGGCGTCCCCCGCGAGCGGGGTGGAGAGGCCGTCCGTGCACAGGACCAGTACGTCGCCGGGGAGGGCCGGGCCGAGCAGCCGCGCGTGGACGCTGTGGCTGAGCGGCAGCGCCGCCGTGCGCGTGTCGATCATTCCGTCGGCTCCCTGCTCGGCGTCCTGCTCCGCGTCCGTGACGGACAGGTTCCACTCGGCGTCGCGCAGCAGAGCGGTGCCGCCGTCGCCGACGGCCAGGAATCCTCGGGTGCGGATCTCCGGGTCGAGAGGCACGAGCAGGGCGCGCAGGGTGGTGGCGTACGCGGCCGGGTCGTCGCGCCGCTCGTGCGCGTGGTGGGTCAGGAGCGTTCCGACGCTTCGTACCGCCGGTTCCACCAGCGCGGCGAACCCGTGCGGGTCTCCCGCGCGCAGCGCCGTGGCGAGTTCCGTGGCGACGGCGTCCAGATGCATCGCGGCGAGTCGGCAGGCCT
This sequence comes from Streptomyces sp. SD15, assembly GCF_054462255.1. NCBI lineage: Bacteria > Bacillati > Actinomycetota > Actinomycetes > Kitasatosporales > Streptomycetaceae > Streptomyces > Streptomyces sp. SD15. The sequence continues at coordinate 36,979 of NZ_JBTLMO010000063.1, forward strand.
GCTGCGAGCCGACGTGCGAACGGGCGGCGGAACCTACGCCGTCCGCTACGGCCAGGAGCAGCAGTTCGTCGGAGCGGGGGCCTTGGCCGGGGACTCCGATGCGGGTCACGGCCAGGGAGTCCTGGCGGGGTTCGTTCTGATAGCGGTGCGAGTCGCCTCGTACGGAGGCCGCCCGGACGGTGAGGGGGCCGTAGGCGGCGCCGTCCACCACCATGTCGGGGATGAGGGCCGCGGTCGGGTCGTTGCGGACCGCCGGGACGCCATGGGGTTCCGGCGGGTACAGGGGTGGCTTCGGGCCGGAGTGCAGGGGGATGCCCAGGGTCGGGACCGGAGGCGCGGGTTCCTGGGGCGCGGGTTCCTGGGGCGCGATGTCTTGGGGCGCGGTGTCTTGGGGCGCGGGTGCCGTTTCGGCGGGAAGGGGCGGGAGCGCGTCGAAGTACTGCGGAACGCCCACCTCCGACTCGTTGAGCGGGGTCAGCGGTGGTGTCGGCTCGTACGGCTGGTACGGCTCGTACGGGGTCATGGGCGGTGCCGGCTCGGTGGGAGCCGGGGGTTCGGAGAAGACCTGGTCGACGCTCTGCCACGTCTCATCCAGCGGGTCGGGCCGCTGCGGATCGGGCCGCTGCGGATCGACGTAGGGCTGTCCGGCGTTCATGGGCGCGGCGTTCCTTTCCTGACCCATCGGCGCGACCTCACAGCTTGTCGAGGGAGACGGTGGAGAACCCGGGCACGGTGTCGTCCACGGCGAGGGTGAAACCGCTGCCGCCGTCCGCCGGGATGCTCCCCGCGGAGCGGACGATCGACCGCGTGAGGCTGGACGCGAACTCGCGCAGCGCCTGGGCCGGTGACACCGAGGAGTCCTGCTGCATGAACGCCCGGAAGTTCGCGACCTGCACGATCGTCGACTCCTGTGCCTCGCCTATGCCGAAGGCGATGATCTTCGGGCAGAACCGGGACTGGGTGAGTTCCTTGTACGCCTGCTCCCAGTCCGAGTCCGTGGGGATGCCGTCGGAGAGGAAGAAGACCACCGGGCGGTACACCTCGTGGCCCTCCGCCTTGAGCGCAGCGACGTCGGCGTCGACGCAGCGCAGCAGCGTGCGGAACGCGTCGCCGTACGAGGTGAGCCCACCGGCGGCCAGCGCGGGCACCTCGTCGATGTCGCTGAGGTCGACCAGGGGTTGCAGCACGGTGGCGGTGTCGGAGAAGCCGATGAGGCAGAAGCGGGTCTTGTCGGCGACGGTCGGGTTGGTGCTGATCTCGTGGTGGAGATCCGGGAGCGCGCCGTTGATGGCGTCGATCGGCTCGCCGATCATCGATCCGGACTCGTCGCAGAGCAGGTAGAAGGGCAGGATCTGCAAGGTCTTACCTCCAGCTCAGTACGTGTAGAAGTAGATTTCGAGGTCGGCGTGGCCCGAGGAGGCACCGCCCTTCCAGAAGTCGCGTGTGGTGGCGCCGCGGAACATGTCCGAACGGGCCTTCTCCAGCAGCGCGTTGACCTCGTGGGCGTAGCTGCCGCCGGCGCCGGGGTCGGTGTGGCGTCCGAAGGTGAGCACGAAGGCGGCCTGCCGCCCCTCGTAGCGTGCGGTCGCCTTGCGCAGCCCGCGCACGATGGCGTCCTTGTCCCCGGCGCGCGCGTCGACGGCCACCTTCACCGGTGTGCGGACAACGGCCCGCGGACCCTTGGGTTTGGGCGACTTGGGCTTCTTGGTCTGCTTGCTCTGCGCCGAGGCGGTGGGCGAGGCCGAGCCGGTGGGGGTCTTCGCGGCCTGCGGGTCTCCCTGGTCGCCCATGGCCACGAGGGCGAGCACGAGCAGCATGTCGGCGAACAGCCAACCCGCCAGGTGCAGTGGCTGGAATTTCGGGCGCTTCATCGGGCATCGGTCAGCGAGGCGGGTGCGTCGGTCGGCTCGGCGTGCTCCTTGTGCAGCACGACACGGGTGCGGTCCGAAGGTTCTGCGGGTGCTGCCGGTTCTGCGGGTGCTGCCGGTTCTGCGGCCATCCGTTCCGCCCGGTCCACCCGCAGTTCGTCGGCGAGCTGCGAGAACCTGTCGGCCGCCGCGCGCATCGCTTCCGCGTGGGCGCTCAGCTCACGCACCGCCTGCCGGGACTCCTCGACCGCGCGTGCCGTGCCCTCGGTGATGTCACCGAGTTTGCCGAGGAGTTGGACGGACACGTCCGAGGCCACCTCGATGCCCGTGGTGTAGGCACGCTGGGCCGCGGCCAGCACGGTGACGGACTCCTCGACGTGGTCACCGGCGTCCGACACGGCGAGCCGCACCTCACCACTGGCGTCGCGGACGTCGCCCAGCGCCTTGCTCACCTGCGCTCCGCCCTCGCTGACCGCGGCCTCGATGCGGCCCGCCGCGGCCTCCAGGGGCCGGATGGAGGTGTCCACCCCGGCCAGCCGGCGCTCGGCGGCCTCCACCGCGACGCCCACGGTCGAGGCGGCCGTCGACAGGTCCTTCTGGACCCGGACGGCCTTGTTGCCCAGCCTGTTGAGGGTGGCGGCGGCTCCGGTGAGCTCGGCGGCGAAGCGTTGCGGGGAGCTGAGCCGTTGCTGGTTCAGCACCAGTTGCGCGCGGGTGAGCGCCGGTACGAGCAGCGCCATCAGCTCTTCCCCGGCGCGCTCGGCGGCCTCCTCCCTGTGTGTGACGGCGGATCGTCGCAGGCCGTGTACGAGGACCAGGGCGAACAGCACCGCGATGGCCACCGTGGCGCTCATCGCCACATGGCCGAAGGTGAAGGCGCCGGTGAGGTGCCCCTCGAAGCCGGACTGCCACAGTTGCAGGAACGGCCGGGAGGCGGCCTTCGGGTCCGCTCCGGTCAGCGCTCCGTACGCGCTCGACGCCCGGGTGAGGCCGTACCAGGTGAGCATCAGCGGTACGAAGACCAGCGCACCCAGCACCGCTTCGGCGTACGACCAGGCCTTGTGCTCCGTCTCCCGGCTTTCGGCGGCGGCCCGGAGACTCTCCGGGCGGGCGTAGGCGGCGAGCAGATCGAGGTCGGACCACGGTTCGAGCGCGGAGGTGTCCTGATCCCGCAGCGCGTCCGAGAGGGCGGTCAGTTCTTCCTTCCGGGCCCCGAGCGCGGGCCGTTCCGCCAGGTCCTTGATGCTCTGAGCAACAACATGACGGTCCATCAGGGCGCCTGTCGGCATGCCCACCCCCACAACACGACGGACGCGGGGGCGTGATGACGACACCCAAGGATCCCCACCCGTATGAAGTGCCCCCGTGCCCCCGCCGGTTCACACGCACCAGACGTGTGACCGAAGGCACAGAGGGTACTCCAAATCAGACGCACCGCGCATAAACTCCTGACACCCGCCGCACTCCTGAACGGCGCGGTGAGGGGGCTCAGTTGAGCAAGGACAATCGCCCACGCGGCACCATTCGCCTACGACCCGCGGCCGACGGCGACGCACGGCCGCGGCCCCCCTCTCCTTCTCCGCCCGCCTCGCCCTCCTCTCCCGCGGGCATCGTGCTCACCAGGGCGGCACCGCAGGCCCGGATCGCGGGGCGAGGTGTGCTGCAGGTGAACCTCAACTGGTCGGCGGCGACCGAGGCGGACCTCGACCTCGGCTGCATGGCCGCCTTCACCGACGGCTCGGGCCTGGCCGTACAGCCCCTGGGCAACTCCTTCGGCTCGCTGGCGCAATGGCCGTACGTGGAACTCGACCAGGACGACCGCACCGGGGCCTCGTCCGACGGGGAGACGCTCCGGGTCAACCTGGACCGCCGCGAGCACTTCCGGCAACTGCTCATCTACACCTACGTGTACGAGGGTGCGGTGGACCTCCGGCGCCTGGGCGCCACCGCCACGGTCAGCGCCCCGACCGGCGGATTCCGTATCGCCCTCGACGATTCCCCCGACGGCGCCACGGGCTGCGCGATCGCCCTGGCCACCCCCGGCCCGGGCGGACTCACGGTGCGCCGCGAGGTCCGCTGGTACACCGGCACCCGGCGGCACTCGGTCCAGCAGTTGATGGACCGCACGTACGGTTTCGGCTTCGAGTGGGTGTGGGGGACGAAGGACTGATCCCCCACTCCTTCACCCGGAACGAACGACACCACGGGAGCGCCCCTTGCCCCGGCCTCAGGAGAGACGGGGCAAGGGGCGCAGCAAGGAAACGCGCGTTTACGGCAGGTTGCCTTGAACGCCCCTCGTACCTGTCCGTTACGGGCCCATCGTGGGCGCGTACACGACCAGCATGTGACGGACGACCCGTCTGCGTAGGACATCGCGGATGCCGAGTGTCACCATGCCCATCCCCCCGACCTCGGTCTGCTGTATCCAAGAACGGACACACCGATCCGGGACGCGCCAATAGCTGACAAGCCGCCAGGCCCGTACGAGCGAGCCCAGATCACCGTGATCTCGGCCAGGACCTGCACGTTCTCACCTTGATCGGCTACACCGCTCGACGGCACACGACCTGAGACCGCGGGACTGTACGGCCTGGAGGAGCGCCCTCAGCGAGACGGAGGTCGCGAGAAGGATGGCGTCCGGTACGTCGGATTCGCGTAGCAGTAGGTTTTCTCCGCCGGGGATGGCTGCCACCTCCACGCAGTCCCGGTTAGCGACGGCCCGCAGCCGAGGGCTAGGTGTTCTGTCTCGGGAGGTTGTGGACGGGTGAGCCAGGTCTCGGCTGAGGGATCTTGAACAGGTGAGGGCCTTCCGGT